>NZ_JBGCAQ010000012.1:0-282299 GCF_041261405.1 Streptacidiphilus sp. EB103A
ACCGCAAGACCCCCGAAACGATCACCCGGAAATCAAGCCGGTGGATCCGGGCTCAGCAGGTATCCCGCGGCATTACTGACCAGACGACATAAGGCCGTAAGAGTGTCGGCGTGCAGCGGCAGTACACCGGTACTGCGGGCAGAATCGAGAATGCCCAGGTCAGCATGCACCTGTCGTACGGGTCGCGCCGGGGCCGCACCCTGATCGACCGCGAGCTCTACCTCGGCAAGGACTGGGCCGGCACCACCGCCGACCACGAACAGCGCTGCGCCGAGCAGGGTATCCCGCCCGCCCGCGCCACGCAGGTAGCCAGCAAGCCGGAACGCCCGGCGCATGCTGCAACGCGCTGTGCAGGCCGGAGTGCCGTTCTACTACTTCCTGGCCGACGAGGTCTACGGCCAGTCCCGCGCCCTGCGCGCCTGGCTGGAGGAGCACCGCATCCGCTGCGTGCTGGCCATCCCCAAGCACGAGGCCCTGCCCCTGCCGGACGGGCGCACCCGCCAGGCCCACGAGCTGTACGCGGCCGTGCCCGAGGAGGTGTTCGAGCGCCGCTCGTGCGCCGACGGCGCCAAGGGCCCACGCGAATACGACTGGGCCATCGTCCAACTCGCAACCACAGGCCAGCAGTTGCAGCGCCACCTGCTGATCCGCCGCTCCACCGTGCCCAACAAGGAACAAGAGGACCGGGGAACTCGTCCGCGAGGTCGCCTACTTCCTGTGCCACACCGACCCCGACGCCACCCTGGCCGCCCTGGTGACCGCCGCCGGACAGCGCTGGATGGTCGAGGAGTCCTTCCCGGTGGCCAAGGGCCAGGTGGGACTGGACGAGCACGAGGTCCGCAAGTGGTGCTCGTGGTACCGGCACACCACCGTGAGCATGCTCGCTATAGCCTTCCTGGTCGCCGCCCGGAGCCGGCTAATACCCCGTCAACCGCCGACACCCGGCCCCCGACCGTGAACGAGATCCGCCGCCTGTACGACCGCATCGTCCTGGCCCCCGTACGCACCGCCCGGACCTGGCTGGCCATGCACTGGCACCGCTGGCGCACCCGCCACCAGGACCGGGCCCGCACCAGCCACTACCGCGCCCGAACCGCCCGCGCTCACTCACCATGAAACCACCGGCTGTAGTACTAGCATTGATGCATGGCGGGAGCGGGCACGGGCCCCAAGCTGGCGCTCCATGCGCTTCCGCGCGCCCTGTCGTCGGCCTTGTCGCTGGAAGACGATGAACGGAGACAGTTCGTCTGGTGGGCTCGCAGGGTGGGGGTGGCATGGGCGGAGAGGCGAGCGGGGCGAAGGAGCCGCAGAGGAATCGCCCGGTGGATCGGCCCTTGAAGGTGATCGTGTCCTATGTCGTGGTCACAGGCCCGGACGGAGAGGCGTTACGGCGGCGTCAGAACGCCGCGATCCGTGAGGCCGTCCTGTGGTTGGCGGCGCACCAGCCGGACCTCGAACCGACGAAGGAGCAGACGCCTCCAAGCGGCGAACTGGTCCCGGGTTCTGAGTGCCCTACCGGGCATGAACCTACGCACATTGACACCAGTGCGCTGACCTGCGAAAACACGTAAGGCCGCTGCGGCTGTCAAGAACATCTGAACTGCCAGTCAGCGACCTGGTGCGGCCTGACCTGCACGTTCTTAGTGCAGTGAGTGCCCCCGGTAGGATTCGAACCTACGCACCCGCCTCCGGAGGGCGGTGCTCTATCCCCTGAGCTACGGGGGCGCACTGTCTTGCGACGTGCAGAACACTACCAGCCCGGCCCAGGTGCTCGTGCACAGGTTTTCCGTCGTGGTGTCGGCGTCGGGGCTGGGGTGGTGCCGAGGGCGGCCCGTGGCGGCGGGATGGGGGAAAGCGGGGACGGGGAGTCACGCCTCCGCCTACCCTGAGTGATGTGTCCGGTTCGTCGGGACGGGTCCTCGTGGTGGATGACAGCGAGGTGATCCGTCATCTGATCAGGGTCAATCTCGAACTCGAGGGGTTCGAGGTCGTGACCGCGGCCGACGGTGCCGAGTGTCTGGACATCGTCCACGCGGTCCAGCCCGATGTCATCACCCTCGATGTCGTCATGCCCCGGCTGGACGGGCTGCGGACGGCGGCTCGGCTGCGGGCCGATCCGCTGACGAGCGGGCTGCCGATCGCGATCGTCAGTGCCTGCACCCAGCTGGATCTTGAGCGGGGGGAGTCCGTCGGGGTGGACGCGTACCTGGGGAAGCCCTTCGAGCCGATGGAGCTGATCGCCCTGGTGCGGCGGCTCTCCGAGGCGCGGACCGCATTTCGCTCAGAGTGAACATTTTCGTCTCACTCCCCAGGCGCGATGAAGGACGACGGGCCCTTCTCGCCTAGGCTTGCCCCTGTGACACCCGCAGAGCTTTCCCAGGCAGTCCAGTCCGCGGTTCGTGCCGCCGTTGAGGCGGGCGAGCTGGCCGTCGCCGTGCCCGAAACGGTGACCGTCGAGCGGCCCAAGAACAGGGACCACGGCGACTACGCCACCAATGTGGCCCTCCAACTGGCGAAGGCGGCCGGACAGCCGCCGCGCCAAGTGGCCGAGCTGGTCGCCGCACGCCTGCGAACGCTGCCCGGGGTCGCCAAGGTCGACATCGCCGGGCCCGGCTTCATGAACATCACCCTGGACGCCGCCACCCAGGGCGAGCTGGCCCGTGCCATCGTCGCGGCCGGCGCCGACTACGGCCACAACGACTCCTTCGCGGGCCGCCGGATCAACCTGGAGTTCGTGTCCGCGAACCCCACCGGGCCGATCCATATCGGCGGCGTCCGCTGGGCCGCCCTCGGCGACTCGCTGGGCCGGGTGCTCCGCGCCTCCGGAGCCGAGGTCAGCACCGAGTACTACATCAACGACGCCGGCGTGCAGATCTCCAAGTTCGGCGGCTCGCTGCTCGCTGCCGCCAACAACCGGCCGGTCCCCGAGGACGGTTACGTCGGCGAGTACATCAACGACATCGCCGCCAGCATCGTCGCCGTCAACCCCGGCATCCTCTACCTCCCCGAGGACGAGCAACTGGAGCGGTTCCGCTCCGAGGGACTGCGGCTGATGGTCGCCGAGATCCAGCGCTCGATGGTGGAGTTCGGCGTCCACTTCGACGTCTGGTTCTCCGAGAAGTCGCTGCACGACTCCGGCGCCGTCGAGAAGGCGGTGGAGCGGCTGCGCGAGCAGGGCCATGTCTTCGAGCAGGACGGTGCGACCTGGCTGCGCACCACCGACTTCGGCGACGACAAGGACCGCGTCCTGATCAAGGCGGACGGCGAGACCACCTACTTCGCCTCCGACTCGGCGTACTACCTCAGCAAGCGCGACCGCGGCTTCGACGTCAACGTCTACATGCTGGGCGCCGACCACCACGGCTACGTCAACCGGCTCAAGGCCATCGCCGCCTGCGCGGGTGACGACCCGAGCGTCAACATCGAGGTCCTCATCGGACAGTTCGTGAAGATGTTGAAGGACGGCCAGGAGGTCCGCATGTCCAAGCGTGCGGGCAACATCATCACCATCGACGACGTCGTCGAGTGGATCGGCGTGGACGCCGCGCGCTACACGCTGTCGCGCTCGCCCTCCGACTCCACCATCACCCTCGACATCGACGTGCTCACCAGCACCTCGAACGAGAACCACGTGTACTACGTGCAGTACGCGCACTCCCGGATGTGCTCGATCGAGCGCAACGCCGCCGGGCTCGGCTTCGACAAGGGACCGGCCGAGGGCTTCACACCGGAACTGCTGGTCCACGAGGCCGAGAAGGAACTCCTCGGTCAGCTGGCCGAGTTCCCGCGGATCGTGACCAAGGCGGGCGAGTTCCGCCAGCCGCACCACGTCGCCCGCTACCTGGAGGGGTTGGCCGGTTCCTACCACCGGTTCAACGACCAGTGCCGGGTCCTGCCCTTCGGTGACGACGAGGTCACCGACCTGAACCGCGCCCGCCTCTGGCTGGTCGAGGCCACCCGAACGGTGATCGCCAACGGCCTGACCCTGCTGGGCGTCTCAGCCCCCGAACGCATGTGAGGCGGGCGAGGGGCGCGGGGGAGAACCCCGCGCCCCTCGCCACATCTCACCCGGAATCCCGGTAACCCGGAACTCGGAGACACGAAGACATGAGCCGCTCCGCCCACCCCGCCGGCCCGCGCCACGGGGACGTCATGCCGGAGGGTCACTTCACCGCGCCCCCGGCCGACCTGAACCTGCTCGACCCCAAGGTCTGGTCCGCCACGGTGCGCCGCACCGACAGCGGCTCGGTCACCGTCGGCGGGATCGACGTCCAGGACCTCGCCGAGGAGTTCGGCACCCCCGCCTACCTCATGGACGAGCAGGACTTCCGGGCCCGCTGCCGGGCCTGGCGCGAGGCCTTCGGCGCGGGCGCCGACGTCTACTACGCCGGCAAGGCCTTCCTCTCCCGGGCCGTCGTCCGCTGGCTGCACGAGGAGGGCCTGAACGTGGACGTGTGCAGCGGCGGTGAGCTCACCGTCGCCCTCTCCGCCGGGATGCCGGCCGAGCGCATCGCCTTCCACGGCAACAACAAGTCCAAGGCCGAGCTGGAGTACGCGGTGAAGTCCGGGGTCGGCCACATCGTGGTGGACTCCTACGACGAGCTGGTCCGGCTCTCCTGGATCGCGCAGCAGCAGGGAGTGCGCCAGCAGATCCTGATCCGGGTCACCGTCGGCGTCGAGGCGCACACCCACGAGTTCATCGCCACCGCCCACGAGGACCAGAAGTTCGGCCTCTCCCTCTCCGGCGGCCACGCCGCCGAGGCGGTCCGCCGCGCGCTGACCCTGGACGGCCTGGAGCTCCGCGGCATCCACTCGCACATCGGTTCGCAGATCTTCGACACCGCCGGCTTCGAGGTCGCCGCCCGCCGGGTGGTCGGCCTGCTGGCCGAGATCAAGGCCGAGCACGGCGTCGAGCTCCCCGAGATCGACCTCGGCGGCGGCCTCGGCATCGCCTACACCAGCGAGGACGACCCCAGCGAGCCCGCCGAGATCGCCGCGGCGCTCACCGAGATCGTCCGGCGCGAGTGCGCCGCGGCGGATCTCACGCCGCCGCGGATCTCGGTCGAGCCGGGCCGCGCCATCGTCGGCCCCACCGCGTTCACCCTGTACGAGGTCGGCACGGTCAAGCCGCTCGAAGGTCTGCGCACCTATGTCAGCGTCGACGGCGGCATGTCGGACAATATCCGCACCGCCCTCTACGACGCCGAGTACAGCGTCGCCCTGGTCTCCCGCGCCTCCAGCGCCGAGCCGATGCTCAGCCGGGTGGTCGGCAAGCACTGCGAGTCGGGCGACATCATCGTCCGCGACGCCTTCCTGCCCGCCGACCTGGCCCCCGGCGACCTGATCGCGGTCCCGGCCACCGGCGCCTACTGCCGCTCCATGGCCAGCAACTACAACCACGCCCTCAAGCCGCCGGTGGTGGCCGTGGCCGACGGTCGGGCCCGGGTGATCGTCCGCCGTGAGACGGAGGAAGATCTGCTGCGCCTCGATATCGGCTGATGAAATACCAGTCTCAGACTATGGAACGAACGAAGATTTATCCGTCCCGTCCCTGAGACTGTCCGGACAGGACAGCACCACCCAAGAGATCACACTCACACTCACCAGAGATCAGCAGAGCGGAGTCGGACGATGCGCACACTGAAGGTAGCGCTCCTCGGTTGCGGAGTAGTAGGCACCGAAGTGGCCCGCATCATGACGACGCACGCCGCCGACCTCGCCGCGCGCATCGGCGCCCCGGTGGAGCTCGCCGGGGTCGCCGTGCGCCGGGCCAACCGGCCCCGGCCCGGCATCCCCGACCACCTGGTCACCACGGACGCCGCCGAACTGGTGAAACGCGGCGACATCGACGTCGTGGTCGAGGTGATCGGCGGCATCGAACCCGCCCGCAGCCTGATCCTCAGCGCCTTCGACCACGGCGCCTCGGTCGTCAGCGCCAACAAGGCCCTGCTCGCGGAGGACGGCGCCGCCCTGCACGGCGCGGCCGCCAAGGCCGGCGTGGACCTCTACTACGAGGCCGCCGTGGCCGGCGCCATCCCGCTGATCCGCCCGCTGCGCGAGTCCCTGGCCGGGGACAAGGTCAACCGGGTGCTCGGGATCGTCAACGGCACCACCAACTTCATCCTCGACAAGATGGACTCCACCGGCGCCGGCTACTCCGAGGCGCTGGAGGAGGCCACCGCCCTCGGCTACGCCGAGGCCGACCCCACCGCGGACGTCGAGGGCTTCGACGCCGCCGCCAAGGCCGCCATCCTGGCCGGGATCGCCTTCCACACCCGGGTCACCGCCGAGGACGTCTTCCGCGAGGGCATCACCGAGGTCACCGCCGCCGACATCGCCAGCGCCAAGGCGATGAACAGCGTGGTCAAGCTCCTCGCCATCTGCGAACGCAGCGCCTCGGCCGACGGCACCGAGTCGGTCACGGCCCGGGTCCACCCGGCGATGATCCCGCTCACGCACCCCCTCGCCAACGTCCGCGGCGCCTACAACGCCGTCTTCGTGGAGGCGGACGCCGCAGGACAGTTGATGTTCTACGGCCCCGGCGCCGGCGGCGCCCCGACCGCCAGCGCGGTCCTCGGCGACCTGGTCGCCGTGTGTCGCAACAAGCTGGGCGATGCCACCGGCCCGGGCGAGTCGGCGTACGCTCAGCTCACCGTGAACCCCATGGACGACGTGGTCACCCGCTACCACGTCAGCCTCGACGTCGCCGACAAGGCAGGCGTCCTCGCCCAGGTCGCCACCGTCTTCGCCGAGCACGGCGTGTCCATCGACACCGTCCGCCAGCAGGGCCGGGAGGGCGACGCCTCACTGGTCGTAGTCACCCACCGCGCCACCGACGCCGCGCTGTCCGCTACGGTCTCCGAACTGCGCACACTGGACAACGTCCGCGGCGTGGCCAGCATCATGCGTGTCGAAGGGGAGTAACCCACTATGCGAAACAGCGCAGCCACCAGTAGCCGTACCCACCAGTGGCGTGGCCTCATCCACGAGTACCGGGACCGCCTCCCGGTCACGGACGCCACGCCCGTCGTCACCCTGCTCGAGGGCGGTACGCCCCTGGTCCCGGCCCAGCTGCTGTCCGAGCGCACCGGCTGCGAGGTCTATCTGAAGGTCGAAGGCGCCAACCCGACCGGCTCCTTCAAGGACCGCGGCATGACCATGGCCATCTCCCGGGCCGCCGAGGAGGGCGCCCAGGCGGTCATCTGCGCCTCCACCGGCAACACCTCCGCCTCCGCGGCGGCGTACGCGGTCCGCGCCGGGATGGTGTGCGCGGTGCTGGTGCCGCAGGGCAAGATCGCCCTCGGCAAGATGGGCCAGGCGCTGATCCACGGCGCGAAGATCCTCCAGGTGGACGGCAACTTCGACGACTGCCTGACGCTGGCCCGGGACCTCTCCGACAAGTACCCGGTGGCCCTGGTCAACTCGGTGAACCCGGTCCGCATCGAGGGCCAGAAGACCGCGGCCTTCGAGATCGTCGACATGCTGGGCGACGCGCCGGACATCCATGTCCTCCCGGTAGGCAACGCGGGCAACATCACCGCCTACTGGAAGGGCTACCAGGAGTACTCCAAGGACGGCCTCTCCACCCACAACCCGCGCATGTGGGGCTTCCAGGCCTCCGGCTCCGCCCCGATCGTGGACGGCGCCCCGGTCCTCAAGCCGCAGACGATCGCCACCGCGATCCGGATCGGCAATCCGGCCTCCTGGGACTTCGCGCTGGCCGCGCGGGACGAGTCCGGCGGGCTCATCGACAAGGTCACGGACCGTCAGATCCTGGCGGCTTACCGGCTTCTGGCGGCGCGTGAGGGAGTGTTCGTGGAGCCGGCCTCGGCCGCGAGTGTCGCGGGGCTGCTCCATGCGGCGGACCAGGGGCTGGTCGATCCCGGACAGAAGATCGTCTGCACGGTCACCGGGAACGGGCTCAAGGACCCCGACTGGGCAGTCGCGGGGGCCCCGCAGCCTGTGACGATCCCCATCGACGCCGCTGCTGCCGCGGAGCGGCTGGGGTTGCTTTAACGTTCCCCACCCGGGGCGCGGGATTGCCCTCTGCGGAGGGTGCACGTCTGCGGCGGTTGCTCGCGCAGTTCCCCGCGCCCCTGAAGGTGGAGGCGGCGGCGCCGCCTGTCAGCCTTAGGGGCGCGGGGCTCTGCTTGATTAACTGCAGGCGCGAACAGCAACCCCGCGCCGGGGTTCACCCGCAACGCGCCCCCGCCCAGTACCAACGGTGAACGCATCTTCGATACGCTGAAGGCTCCCCGCCCCAGGCGAGAACATTCCAGGAGCGACAGCGATGCCAGCCCCCGCCTTCCGCGCAGCGGCGACCCGCGTCCGCGTCCCCGCCACCAGTGCCAACCTGGGGCCCGGATTCGACGCGTTCGGCCTCGCGCTGGGCCTCTACGACGACGTCGTGGTCCGCGTCTCCGACAGCGGCCTGCACGTGGACATCGCCGGTGAGGGCGCCGACACCCTGGCCCGCGACGAGCGCCACCTCGTGGTGCGTTCGATGCGCGCCGCCTTCGACCGTCTCGGCGGCCAGCCCCGCGGCCTGGAGGTCGTCTGTGCCAACCGGATACCGCACGGCCGCGGCCTGGGCTCCTCGTCCGCGGCCATCGTCGCGGGCATCACCGCCGCCCGCGCCGTCACCGTCGGCGGACCTGAACTCCTGGACGACGCAGCGGTTCTCGCGCTCGCCTCGGAGATCGAGGGTCACCCCGACAACGTCGCGGCCTGCATCCTCGGCGGCTTCACCATCGCCTGGACCGAGTCCGGGGACGAGGCCCGCGCGATCACCCTCGCGCCCTCGCCCGACGTCGTGCCGCTGGTGTTCGTCCCGTCGAACCCGGTGCTGACCGAGGTCGCCCGAGGGCTGCTGCCGGCGACCGTCCCGCATGCCGACGCCGCCGCCAACGTCGGCCGCGCGGCGCTGCTGGTCGAAGCGGTCACGCACCGCCCCGACCTGCTGCTGCCCGCCACCGAGGACCGGCTGCACCAGGACTACCGCACCCCGGCCATGCCGGAGAGCGCCATTCTGGTCGCGGTGCTGCGCTCGCAGGGCGTCGCCGCCGTCATCTCCGGCGCCGGGCCCACCGTGCTGGCCCTGACCGACGAGGCGACGGCCGAGAAGGCGCTCGGGGAGGCCGGCCCGGACTGGGCCGCCCACCGACTGGCCCTGGACCTCGAAGGGGCCTGTGTACTGCCCCTGTCCGGCTGAGATGCACCCGCGTGCCCAGTGATTGCGGGCCGGGCGGGGGTGTACCGAAGGGTGAGACAGGGGACACGATTGACAGACACACAGTGGGGGAATGTTTGTTGGGTCCAGTAGTGTTAATCTCATGTCTGCACCAGGCGCCCTACGGGGCCCGGTGCGCCGCGTCCCGATCCCGGTCCTCTCCGTTCCGCGGAGTGACCGTTCCGGGGCAGCAATTCTCCGGGAGCCCGCCACAGCGCGTACGCAGCCTGCCTGCGCAAGTGTGACCGCATCCCGAAGCCGTGTCGGTGCCCCAGTCCCGCATGTGACGCACATGGCCTGCAGATTTCGCGCAGCCGTGCCAATCCTGCGGACCAGGGCAGGGAAAGTCGTGACACGCGACGGGGGCCCGGGAAGCGGTGTGCTTCGCCATGTGGGACACCGCACGTTCGTATGACCCGCCATCCGGCGGACCACCGCCCCGCCACTGCGAAAACGAGCGCAGCGACGGACAGCACAACCGGTCGCCGAGCCAGACAGGCCGACGTCCGCTCCAGGGAAGGACCCTTCGTGAGCGACACCACCGATCTGATGGGCGTGCGCCCGGACGCCGAGGCGTCGGACGCCACTGCGGCCCCCGCGCCGAAGCGCCGTCGGACCACGGGCACCGGGCTCAACGCCATGGTGCTCGCCGAGCTCCAGCAGCTCGCCACCGGCCTTGGCATCAGCGGCACCGGCCGGATGCGCAAGAGCGACCTGATCGACGCCATCAAGGCGAAGAGCGGCGGGGACCCGCTGCTCGCCGCCTCCTCGGACGCGGCCCCCGCGAAGCGCACCACCCGCGTCGCGAAGACCACCGCTGCCGCCGCGCCCGCCGCCGAGGAGACCCCGGCCGCCCCCGCGCGCCGCACCGCCCGCTCCCGCGCGGCCGATCGCGCCGTCGACAGCGCCGTGGCCGAGCAGCAGCAGATCGACATCCCGGTCCAGACCGCGGGCGACAGCGCCCCCGCGGAGCGCGCCCCGCGCCGCAGCCGCCGTGCCACCGCTCCGGTCACCTCGCTCACGGGTGCCCCGGAGGAGATGCCGGCCGCTGCCGAGCCGGTCGCCGCCCCGGTGTCGGTCGCGACCGAGGTGCGCGAGCGCCAGGTCCAGGAGCAGCCCGAGCAGGGCCGTGGCGACGGCACCGACGGCCGGGACGGCCGCGAGGGCCGCCGGGACCGCAGGGAGCGCCGCGAGCGCGGTCAGCAGGGCCAGCAGGGCCAGCAGGACGCCGCTCCGATCGCCGCCGACGCCGAGGGCGGCGAGGGCCGCCGCGACCGCGGCAACAGCAACGACCGCGGTGGCAACAACGACCGCAGCGAGCGCCGCAACCGCCGGGACCGCGACCGCGGCGGCAACCAGGGCCAGGACGGCCAGGGCCAGGGCCGCCAGCAGGGCCAGGGTCAGGGGCAGAACCAGGGTCAGGGCCAGAACAACCAGAACAGCTTCCCCGAGGACGACGAGTTCGGTGGCGGCCGCCGCCGAGGGCGCTACCGCGACCGCAACCGCCGCAACCGCCGCGACGGCTTCGAGGGCCCGGCCGAGCCGCAGGTCAACGACGACGATGTGCTGATCCCGGTCGCGGGCATCCTGGACATCCTGGACAACTACGCCTTCGTCCGGACCTCGGGCTACCTGTCCGGTCCCAATGACGTGTACGTGTCCCTGGCCCAGGTCCGCAAGAACGGCCTGCGCAAGGGTGACGCGATCACCGGCGCGGTGCGCCAGCCCAAGGACGGCGAGCGCCGCGAGAAGTTCAACGCGCTGGTCCGGCTGGACTCGGTGAACGGCAGCGAGCCCGACAACGGCCGCAACCGTCCGGAGTTCAACAAGCTCACCCCGCTGTACCCGCAGGAACGGCTCCGCCTGGAGACCGACCCCGGCGTGCTGACCACCCGGATCATCGACCTGGTCGCGCCGATCGGCAAGGGCCAGCGCGGTCTGATCGTCGCCCAGCCGAAGACCGGCAAGACGATGATCATGCAGGCGATCGCCAACGCGATCACCCACAACAACCCCGAGTGCCACCTGATGGTCGTCCTGGTCGACGAGCGTCCGGAAGAGGTCACCGACATGCAGCGCTCGGTCAAGGGCGAGGTCATCTCCTCGACCTTCGACCGTCCTGCCGAGGACCACACCACCGTCGCCGAGCTGGCCATCGAGCGCGCCAAGCGCCTGGTGGAGCTGGGCCACGACGTGGTGGTGCTGCTGGACTCCATCACCCGCCTGGGCCGCGCCTACAACCTGGCGGCGCCGACCTCCGGACGCATCCTGTCCGGTGGTGTCGACTCGACCGCGCTCTACCCGCCGAAGAAGTTCTTCGGCGCCGCGCGCAACATCGAGAACGGCGGCTCGCTGACCATCATCGCCACCGCGCTGGTCGACACCGGCTCGCGGATGGACGACGTGATCTTCGAGGAGTTCAAAGGCACCGGCAACATGGAGCTCAAGCTCGACCGCAAGCTCGCCGACAAGCGGATCTTCCCGGCGGTGGACGTGGACGCGTCCAGCACCCGCAAGGAGGAGATCCTGCTCGGCTCCGAGGAGCTGGCGATCACCTGGAAGCTCCGCCGGGTGCTGCACGCGCTGGACTCGCAGCAGGCCATCGAGCTGCTCCTGGACAAGATGAAGCAGACCAAGAGCAACGCCGAGTTCCTGATGCAGATCGCCAAGACGACGCCGGGTCAGGACTGATCGCGTCCGCTCGTGCAGGCGACACCGCCGCCCCGGGTCAGGTACCCGGGGCGGCGGCTTTGTGAGAGTGGTTCTCAGACTGGGCGTTTACTGTTTGGGACATGGAGGACAAGTCGAACGAAATGCCGCAGCACAAGCTCCCGCGCTCACGGAGGCGCGTGCTGACTCTGCTGGCCTGGGCGACCGCGGCTGTCCTGGTGATCTGCGGCGGCACGGGCGGCTATCTGTACTGGAAGCTCAACAGCAACATCAAGACGGTGGACATCAACGCCGCGCTGGGCACCGACCGCCCGGCCGCGAGCAGCACCGGTGCCACGAACATCCTGATCCTGGGATCCGACTCGCGCTCCGGCGGAAACGGCAAGCTGGCCGGCGGCGCGGACGACGGGACGGCGCGCTCCGACACCGCGATGGTCATCCACGTCAATGAGGCGCACACCCACGCCGACGTGGTCAGCATCCCCCGGGACACCCTGGTCACCCGTCCCGCCTGCGGTACCAAGGCCGGGGCCACCGGCGTGATGTTCAACACCGCCTACGAGGTCGGCGGCGCGACCTGCGCGGTGAAGACCGTGGAGTCGATGACCGGCCTGCGGATGGACCACTACGTCGAGGTCGACTTCCAGGGCTTCGCCAAGCTGGTCGACGCGCTGGGCGGGGTCACCGTCACCACCACCGTGGACATCAACGACACGGACAGCGGGCTGCACCTCAAGGCCGGCACTCACAAGCTGACCGGCACCCAGGCCCTGGAGTTCGTGCGGACCCGGCACGGCGTCGGCGACGGCAGCGACCTGGGGCGGATCGAGCTGCAGCAGCAGTTCGTCAAGTCGCTCATGGCCCAGGTACAGAACCTCGGACTGCTCACCGACCCAGTGAAGCTCTACGAACTCGCCTCCACCGCGACAAGTGCGATCACGACCGACAGTGACCTCGGCTCGGTCGCCTCGCTGGTCTCCTTCGCCGAGAGCATGAAGTCCGTCAAGTCCTCCGAGATCACCGCGGTGACGATGCCCAACACCACCGCGCCCAGCGATCCCAACCGGGTGGTGGCGCTGGAACCGCAGGCCACGGAGCTTTGGGCGGCGCTGAAGGACGACGCGGCGGTGCCGAAGTCGGTAACTGCGTTGCAGAGCGCGGACCCAGCAACGTCGACCAGCGCGTCGGCGGGGTAGCTTTTCGGCTGCGGCGTGTGCCTGGCTTGTCGCGCAGTTCCCCGCGCCCCTGGGGGGCTGCAACTGAACCGCTGTGAGCGAGTTGCACTGTCAGGGGCGCGGGGAACTGCGCGACCAGCCCCCTACGGTCTGGACCTAGCAGGAATACCTGCTGACCGTCCTCGGTTTTGGGAGATGCGGCCAGTGCTGGCAGACTGGTACGTCGGTCCCGGTTCACGGACGGCAGCCCGCCGTTCGACCCGGAGCCCTCCCGAAGCTAGGAGCACCCCTTGAAGCCCGAGATCCACCCGACCTACGTGGTCACCCAGGTCACCTGCACCTGTGGCAACGAGTTCACCACCCGCAGCACCGAGCCCTCCGGCGTCATGCGCGCTGAGATCTGCTCCAACTGCCACCCCTTCTACACCGGCAAGCAGAAGCTCATGGACACGGGTGGCCGCGTGGCCCGCTTCGAGGCCCGCTTCGGCAAGAAGCACGCCGCCAAGCAGGGCTAGCGACCTGTCGGCGCCGACCGGATGCCCTCCCGAAACGGGGGGCACCCGGTCGGCGCCGTTCGCGTTGGGCCCAGCCCTGACCCACCCCACCCACTTGTCGTCACGCACGTCGGAAGAAGGCGCAGCCCCATGTTCGAGGCAGTCGAGGAGCTCCTGAGCGAGCACGCGGTTCTCGAGGAACGGCTGGCTGATCCGGCGGTCCACGCGGACCAGGCCGAGGCGCGCCGCCTCTCCAAGCGCTACGCCGAGCTCACCCCGATCACCGCCACCTACCGCCAGTGGCGGCAGACCGGCGAGGACATCGAGACCGCGCGCGAGCTCGCCGACGACGACCCGGACTTCTACGCCGAGATCAAGCAGCTGGAGCACCGCCGCGAGGAGCTGACCGAGGCGCTCCGGCTGCTGCTGGTCCCGCGCGACCCCAACGACGACAAGGACGTCCTGCTGGAGGTCAAGGCCGGCGAGGGCGGCGAGGAGTCCGCGCTGTTCGCCGGCGACCTGCTGCGGATGTACCTGCGCTACGCCGAGAAGGTCGGCTGGAAGACCGAGATCATCGACTCCAACGAGTCCGACCTCGGCGGCTACAAGGACGTCCAGGTCGCGGTGAAGGCGCGGGCCGGCGCCGAGCCCGGCCAGGGCGTCTGGGCCCGGCTGAAGTACGAGGGCGGGGTGCACCGGGTGCAGCGGGTGCCCGCCACCGAGTCGCAGGGCCGGATCCACACCTCGGCGGCCGGCGTGCTGGTCACCCCCGAGGCGGAGGACGTCGAGGTCGAGATCAACGCCAACGACCTGCGCATCGACGTGTACCGCTCCTCGGGCCCCGGCGGCCAGTCGGTCAACACCACCGACTCGGCGGTGCGGATCACCCACCTGCCCACCGGTATCGTCGCCTCCTGCCAGAACCAGAAGAGCCAGCTGCAGAACAAGGAGGCGGCCATGCGCATCCTGCGCTCCCGCGTCCTGGCCGCAGCCCAGGAGGAGGCCGACCAGGAGGCCAGCGACGCGCGCCGCAGCCAGGTCCGCACGGTGGACCGTTCGGAGCGCATCCGCACCTACAACTTCCCCGAGAACCGCATCTCGGACCACCGCACCGGCTTCAAGGCGTACAACTTGGACCAGGTGCTGGGCGGCGAGCTCGACGCGCTGATCCAGTCGGCGGTGGACGCCGACGCGGCGGCGCGGCTCGAGGCCGCGGCTCAGAACGGCTGACTCCTGCCCATCCCTCCGGACCCCCTGACAGGAGGACTGACGTGAACCTGCTGCTCGCCGAGGTGGCCCAGGCCACCCAGCGATTGGCCGCCGCGGGCGTGCCCTCGCCCCGGTTCGACGCCGAGGAGCTGGCCGCGTACGTCCACGAGGTCAAGCGGGGGGAACTGCACAACGTCGCCGACAGCGACTTCGACGCCCGATACTGGGAGGTCATCTCCCGGCGCGAGGCCCGTGAACCGCTCCAGCACATCACCGGGCGGGCCTTCTTCCGCTATCTGGAGCTGCAGGTCGGCCCCGGCGTCTTCGTGCCCAGGCCGGAGACCGAGTCGGTGGTCGGCTGGGCGATAGACGCGCTGCGCTCCATGGACGTCGCCGAGCCGCTGGTGGTCGACCTGTGCACGGGCTCGGGCGCGATCGCCCTGGCGCTGGCCCAGGAGGTGCCGCGGAGCCGGGTGCACGCCGTCGAGCTGTCGGAGGAGGCCTACGCCTGGGCCCGCCGCAACGTCGACGCCAGCCCGGACGCGCCCCGGATCAGCCTGGTCCAGGCGGACGCCACCAGGGCGTTCGAGGACCAGCCCGAGCTGCACGGCCGCTTCGACCTGGTGATCAGCAACCCGCCGTACATCCCGCTGACGGAGTGGGAGTACGTCGCACCCGAGGCCCGGGACCACGACCCGCAGCTGGCGCTGTTCTCCGGCGAGGACGGTCTCGACACCATCCGTGGCATCGAGAAGGTCGCGGCCCGGCTGCTGCGGCCCGGCGGTGTCGTGGTGATCGAGCACGCCGACACCCAGGGCGGGCTGGTGCCGTGGATCTTCCGCGAGGAGTCCGGCTGGACGGACGCCGCGGACCACCGCGACCTCAACAACCGACCCCGTTTCGCCACCGCCCGCAGGGCCGCGCCGTGAACCCTGCCGCCGTCACGACCGTCATCACCAGTACCCGCATCACGTCTTCGCCGTCCCAGGGAAGGGGCCTGCACCGATGAGCCGCCGCTACGACTGTGCCGATCCGAGCGACCGCGCCGCCGGTCTGCGTGAGGCCGCGTCCGCGATCAGGCGCGGCGAGCTCGTCGTGCTGCCCACGGACACCCTGTACGGGATCGGCGCGGACGCCTTCAAGCCGGAGGCCGTCGCCGACCTGCTGGCCGCCAAGGGCCGCGGCCGCAATATGCCCACCCCGGTGCTGGTCGGCTCGCCGACCACGCTGCACGGCCTGGTCAGCGACTTCTCCGAGTCGGCCTGGGAGCTGGTCGACGCCTTCTGGCCCGGCGGCCTGACCCTGGTCACCCGGCACCAGCCCTCGCTGCGCTGGGACCTGGGCGACACCCGGGGCAGCGTGGCGGTGCGGATGCCGCTGCACCCGGTGGCCATCGAGCTGCTCAACACCACCGGACCGCTGGCCGTCTCCAGCGCCAACCTCACCGGCGGCACGCCGCCGGCCGACTGCGACGAGGCGCAGCGCCAGCTGGGCGACAGCGTGTCGATCTACCTGGACGGCGGGACGGCGGACCACGCGGTCGCCTCGTCGATCGTCGACGTCACCGGGAAGACCCCGGTGCTGCTGCGGGAGGGCGCGATCACCGCTGCCCAGCTCCGCGAGGTGGTACCGGACCTGGAGGCCGGCAGTTGACCGATGTCCGAGCGGTCGGCCCCTGGGCCGACCATGCCGGAGCCGGGTCCCTGCGCGGGGCCGCGGCGGGCGCCGTCATGCCCCTGGCCACCCGGTCGGGGCGGCCGGTGCCCCGGCCCTACTACGGCGGCGCGGAACCCCGGCACGGGGCTTTCAAGATCCTCTATGTCTGCACCGGCAATGTCTGCCGCTCGCCGATCGCCGAGCGGCTGACCCGGCACGAGCTGACCGACCGGCTCGGCTCCCGGGCCGGCGACATCCTGGTCGAGAGCGCGGGCACCTGGGGGCACGAGGGCGCGCCGATGGAGTCCAACGCGGCCGAGGTGCTGGTCGAGTACGGCGCCGACTCGGGCGGGTTCGTGGGCCGGGAGCTGCTGGACGAGCATGTGATCGGGGCGGACCTGGTGCTGACCGCGACCCGGGACCACCGGGCCCAGGTCATCTCGATGGGCCACGCGGCCGGACTGCGCACCTTCACCCTGAAGGAGTTCACCCGCCTGGTGAAGGCGATAGACCCGGCCACGCTGCCGGAGGCCGCCGAGTCCCCGGCCGAGGTGGCGGAACGCGCCCGGGTGCTGGTCCGGGCCGCCGCTGCGCTGCGCGGCTGGCTGCTGGCGGCGACCCCGGAGGCGGACGAGGTGGACGACCCCTACGGCGCGCCGCTGGGGATGTTCCGCAACTGCGGCGAGGAGATCTTCGACGCCCTGGACCCCATCGTGACGGCGCTGACGGGCGTGGCCCGGGTGACCGTCTAGCCGTCCGGCGGAACGATTCCGCAGAGCGCATCGCCGCACCCCGCCCTACAGTGAGAGCGTCCGCACTGCCCAGGGAGTGTGCAGCTATGTCCGATCCTGCTCTTACGGCCATCCTCGCGGCCGAGCGGGTGAGGCGTGCGGACCAGATCGGGCTGCTGGCGGGGGAGAACCACTCCGCTCCTGAGGTGCGCGCGCTGCTGGGCTCGGTCTTCGCGGACAAGTACGCCGAGGGCTACCCGGGGCGGCGCCACCACACCGGCTGCGAGCAGGCGGACGCGGTCGAGACCCTGGCCGTCGACCGCGCCAAGGCGCTGTTCGGCGCGGAGCACGCCAATGTCCAGCCGCATTCGGGCACGGCCGCCGTGCTGGCCGCCTACGCGGCGCTGCTGCGGCCCGGGGACGCGGTGCTGGCGATGTCGCTGGCGCACGGGGGGCATCTGTCGAACGGGTCCGCGGCCAACTTCTCCGGGCGGTGGTTCGCCTTCACCGGGTACGGAGTGCGGGCCGAAGACGGCCTGATCGATCTCGACCAGGTCCGCGACCTGGCCCGGGCGGTGCGGCCCAAGGCGATCGTGGCCGGGGCGATCTCCTATCCGCGGGACATCGACTGGGCGGCCTTCCGGTCGATCGCCGACGAGGTGGGGGCCTCGCTGGTGGCGGACGCCGCGCAGACCATCGGCCTGGTGGCGGGCGGCGTCATCGCCTCGCCGGTGCCGTACGCGGACGTGGTGTGCGGGGTGACCCACAAGGTGCTGGGCGGACCGAGGGGCGGTCTGCTGCTGTGCCGGGAGGAGCTGGCCGAGCGGGTGGACCGGGCGGTGTTCCCCTTCACCCAGGGCGGTCCGGCGGTGAACCAGATGGCGGCGAAGGCGCTGGTGCTCGGGCGCGCGGCCGAGCAGTCCTACGCCGACTACACGGCCCGGGCGGTGGCCAATGCGCGGGCGCTGGCGGAGGGCCTGGCCGCCGAGGGGCTGCGGCTGCTGACCGGGGGCACCGACACCCATCTGGTCACCGCCGACGCCAGGGGCCTCGGGCTGACCGGACGGGAGGCCGAGCGCCGCTGCGAGGCGGCGGGACTGCTGGTCGGGCGGTGCGCGGTGCCCTTCGACGAGGTGCCGCCCGCCGAGGCCTGCGGAGTCAGGCTGGGGACCGCCTGTGTCACGACCAGGGGGATGGGACCGGAGCAGATGGCCGAGCTGGCCGCGCTGCTGGGCCGGGCCCTGCGGAGCGAGGGCGGGGCTGAGGAAGGGGACGTCGCAGAGCGGGTGGGCGCACTTGCCCGGCGCTATCCGCTGGACGATCCGGCCAAGGAATCATCAGTGAATTGATCTGTAGACAAAACCGCAATGATGGATGCGCGCGTCCTCATCAATAAGGTGGTGCGCTGTGACGCTCCATCATGCACACCCAAACCATCAGACTCGGCCGCTATGCTCAGCCGTTGTCACGGGGGTGCCGACCGCAATTCTGGAGGGCGCTGGTGCGTGAGTTCCTGCTGACGCTGTGCGTAGCCACTGCGGTCACCTATCTGCTCACGGGCCCGGTGCGGAAGTTCGCGATCATCGCCGGGGCGATGCCGCAGATCCGCGACCGGGACGTGCACAAGGAACCGACGCCCCGGCTGGGCGGCATCGCCATGTTCGGCGGCCTGTGCGCGGGGCTGCTGGTCGCCTCCCATCTCACCACCCTGTCCAGCATCTTCAACGGCAGCAGCGACGTCCGCGCGCTGCTGTCGGGTGCGGCGATCATGTGGATCATCGGGGTGCTCGACGACAAGTGGGGCGTGGACGCCCTGGTGAAGCTCGGCGGCCAGATGGTCGCGGCGGGCGTCATGGTCTACCAGGGCGTGACCGTGCTGTGGCTGCCGATCCCCGGCGTGGGCACCTGGGTGGTGCCGCAGACCCTGGGCACGGTCGTGGCGGTGGCGCTGGTGGTGATCAGCGTCAACGCGGTCAACTTCATCGACGGCCTGGACGGCCTCGCGGCCGGCATGGTCTGCATCGCGGCGCTGGCCTTCTTCGTCTACTCGTACCGGCTGTCGTACGGCTACGGCATCGCGGACGCGCTGCCGGCGACGCTGTTCAGCGCGGTCCTGGTGGGGATGTGCCTGGGCTTCCTGCCGCACAACCTGCACCCGGCGCGGATCTTCATGGGGGACTCCGGCGCGCTGCTGCTGGGCCTGGTGCTGTCGGTGTCGATGATCTCGCTGACCGGCCGTGTCGACCCGGCGGCGCTGATCACCGACAAGACCTACGGATCGCAGACACAGGCCGTGCACAGCATGGTCCCGATCTACATCCCGCTGCTGCTGCCGCTGACCGTGATCGCGATCCCGCTGACCGACCTGATCCTCGCTGTGGTGCGCCGCACCTGGGCCGGCAAGTCGCCGTTCGCGGCCGACCGGCAGCATCTGCACCACCGGCTGCTGGACATCGGGCACTCGCAGACCCGCGCCGTGCTGGTCATGTACTTCTGGGCCGGTCTCTTCGCCTTCGGCACCGTCGCCTTCTCGGTGAACCGCACCCCGCTGCTGCTGGTGAAGATCGGGATGGCGGCCTGCCTGATCGGGATCGTCGTCCTGCTGATGCCGCGCTTCAAGCCGCACGCTCCCCGGATGGCGGAGCGCTTCCTCCCGCCGCGCTACCGCCATGCGGTGGGGGCCGACGAGAAGGTAAGGGAAGTTCTTACCGAAGCGGTGGCGGAGCCGACGGTCGCGACTGCCGATTCCCTGTCCCACGAGGACGAAGAGTTGCTTCGCAAGATCGGGACAGGTGCGCACGCCGCCGGACGTCATTCGGGCGCATCCGGACGAAACGGGCGTTAGCTCCTACGGGTGAGGCGGATGTGGCAAGGAGCACAGCTCTAGGGTAAAGACCTCACCAAATAGCTTGTGATACCGTTCACGACATCAGGAGAAGAGCCGAAGGACCTTATGGGAGAAGGTCGTTCGGTCGCGACCCGCCTCGCGGGTCTGTGATCCAGTGCTCGTTCTCCGCCTTCCTTTGATCGACTTTCCTTTCATTGCGCCGGAGTTGAAGACGATGCTGTCCAACGACGCCAAGATCCTGCGGGGATCGGCCGTACTGGCCGCTCCCGTCGGGATCGTCGCCGCTGTGCTCAGCACGGTCCTCGCCGGTGAGAAGGGTCTGATCGGTGCTCTGGTCGGCCTGGCCGTGGTCCTGGTGTTCTTCGGAGCGGGCTTCTGGGCCCTGATGCGGATCACTCAGGACAAGCCACAGCTGGTGATGTCAGCCGGCATGTTGGTCTACGCGGTGCAGATCCTGCTCGTGGGGGTCTTCATCGTGGTCTTCAAGCACACCACCCTGTTCAACGGCAAGGCATTCGCCCTCACCCTGCTGGTCACCGCGCTGGCCTGGGTCGGCGGGCAGGTTCTGCACACGCTGAAGTCCAAAACGCTCTACGTCGACCCGGAGCCCTCCGTCCCGGTGAAGGCGAAGTCCCGAGATGGGGCATAAGGGCGGGCTAAAGACGCTTCATCCCGATCTGCTATCGTCCGGAATCGCATCCGGTCGGCAGCTGTAGCAACGGTGCAGATCCCGGAGGTGCCCGGTCCTCGGTCCCCGAACCGAGTCGACCGCACCACCAACCCCACGTCCCCGTGCCGACCCGTGGCCATGAAGGCCGCGCCGACACACAAGGTTGCAGTTCTTATGCGTCACGACGAAGGAGTCACGGGTGAGTACCCCAACGCTGCTCGCTGAGAGCGGGTGCCACATCACGCCCTCGGGCTGTGGTTTCCCCGCACCGGGTCTCAACTCGTTCAACTTCAAGCCGATCTTCAGCATCGGCAGCTTCGACTTCACCAAGCCGATGCTCCTTGCGATCATCTGCATGGTGATCGTGGTCGGGTTCTTCTGGGCGGCCTTCGCCAAGCCCAAGCTCGTGCCCGGCAAGCTGCAGCTCATCGGTGAGATCGGCTACACCTTCATCTCCCGCGGCATCGCCCGCGAAGTGATCGGCAAGAAGGGCGACAAGTACGTCCCCTTCCTGACTTCGATCTTCTTCTTCGTGTGGATCATGAACATCATGTCCATCATCCCGCTGGCCCAGTTCCCGGTGGCGTCGCGCTTCGCGTACCCGGTGGCGCTCACGCTGCTGGTGTGGATCACGTACATGTACCTGACGTTCAAAACCCATGGCTTTGTGGGCGGGTGGAAGCACCTGACCGTGCTGGAGGGACTGCCGGGTTGGATCGTCCCGCTGGTCGTGGTCATCGAGTTCGTGACGAACATCTTCCTGCGCCCGTTCACCCTCGCGGTGCGGCTCTGGGCCAACATGTTCGCAGGCCACATGCTGATCGTGATGTTCAGCGCCGCCAGCTGGTACCTGCTGACGCCCAAGATCTACGCGCTTTTCGCAGGCGGGTCCTTCATCCTGGCCGCCGGTATGACCGCCTTCGAGGTGCTGATCCAGTTCCTGCAGGCATACATCTTCACGCTGCTCACCTCGCTCTACATCAGCGGAGCGCTTGAAGAGGGTCACTGAGACCCGCCCCACACAGACTTCCGCTGGGAAGCCCCCCATCGGATCGCATCACATAGGAAAGACAGGGAAACCATGTCTGCTGCTGCTGTTCAGCTTGCCGCCGGCGTCTCCGGCAACCTCGGTGCCGTTGCCTACGGTCTCGCCGCGATCGGCCCCGGCGTGGGCATCGGCGTGGTCTTCGGCCACTCCATCGAGGCTATGGCCCGCCAGCCCGAGGCCATGCCGATCATCCGTCAGAACATGTTCCTGGGCTTCGCGCTCTGTGAGGTTCTGGCCCTCCTCGGCCTGGTCGTCCCCTTCATCTTCAAGTAAGCCGACCAGCCAGTAGCCACACTCGACGAAAGGTTCAGACATGCTGAAGTTCATGGCGGAAGGGGCGGCGCAGAACCCGCTGATCCCCGACACCGCGGAACTGATCATCGGCCTGCTCTGCTTCTTCATCGTCTTCGGCGTCCTCGGCAAGAAGCTTCTGCCCAACATCCAGAAGACTCTGGACGAGCGGCACGACGCGATCGAGGGTGGCCTGGAGCGAGCGGAGAAGGCGCAGGCCGAGGCCAACCGCACGCTGGAGGAGTACAAGGCCCAGCTCGCGGAGGCCCGTCACGAGGCCGCTCGGATCACCGAGCACGCCCGTGAGCAGGGTGCCGTGATCATCGCGGAGATGAAGGAAGAAGGCCAGCGTCAGCGCGAGGCCATCATCACCGCCGGTCACGCCCAGATCGAGGCCGACCGTCGCCAGGTGACGACGGCGCTGCGCCAGGACGTCGGCCGCATCGCGACCGACCTGGCCGGCCGGGTCGTCGGCGAGTCCCTGGAGGACTCCGCCCGGCAGAGCCGGATCATCGACCGCTTCCTCGACGAGCTCGACGCCAAGGCCGCTGAGTCGGCGGGTGCCAAGTGAGCAACGCCACGCGTCAGTCGAACGCCGCAGCGCGTGAGCGCCTGGAGGCCCTGACCGACTCTGCCTCGGTCGACCTCAAGGCTCTCGGTGCGGACCTGCTGGCCGTGACCGGTGTGCTCGACCGCGAGGTCGGACTGCGCCGGACCCTCACCGACCCGGCGACGTCGGGTCAGCGCAAGGCCGACCTGGTCACCGCGCTGATCGGCGGCAAGGTCGGTGCGGAGACGCTCGACCTGGTCTCCGGCATGGTGCGCTCGCGCTGGGCCTCCTCGCGGGACCTGGTCGACGGCATCGAGCAGCTCGCCGCCTTCACCGAGATCATCGCCGCCGACAAGGCAGGCGCGCTGGACGAGGTCGAGGACGAGCTGTTCCGCTTCGGACGGGTCGTCGCGGGCAGCACCGAGCTGCGCGCCGCGCTCACCGACAGCACCGCGGCCACCGCCGCCAAGGCGGACCTGGTCAAGCGGCTGCTGGACGGCAAGGCCAAGGCCGAGACCGTGCAGCTGGTCGGCGCTCTGGTCACCCAGCCGCGTGGACGTAGCCTGGAAGGCGGCCTGGAGGAGTACTCCCGGCTCGCCGCCAGTCGGCGGGAGCGCGTGGTCGCCCTGGTGACCGCGGCGGTGCCGCTGTCCGACGTCCAGAAGGAGCGCCTCGGCGCCTCGCTGGCGCGGATGGTCGGGCGCCAGGTGCACCTGAACATCGACGTGGACCCCGCGGTCCTCGGCGGCGTTCGGATCCAGATCGGCGACGAGATCATCGAAGGCACCATCGCGAGCCGGATGGACGGCGCGCGGCAGGGCCTCGCGGGTTAAAGCCCCGCGGATCAAAGCACGGCGGGCTCAAGCCCAAGCATTGTCCGACCCTCGGTCGGTTAAGCGGTCAGTTCAATCAGACTGGCCGAGAGTCGAATACTTGCGGCCCTCCACGGGCGGGCCGAGGATCGCAACTAGGAGAGCAGGGAACCCAGATGGCGGAGCTCACGATCCGGCCGGAGGAGATCCGGGACGCACTGGACAACTTCGTCCAGTCGTACCAGCCGGACGCCGCCTCGCGTGAAGAGGTCGGCACGGTCGTCTACACGGCTGACGGTATCGCCCGAGTCGAGGGCCTGCCCTCGGTCATGGCGAACGAACTGCTGAAGTTCGAGGACGGTACCCTCGGCCTCGCACTGAACCTCGACACCCGCGAGATCGGTGTCGTCGTCCTCGGCGAGTTCAGCGCAATCGAGGAAGGCCAGACGGTCCGCCGTACCGGCGAGGTCCTCTCGGTCCCCGTGGGCGAGGGTTACCTCGGCCGCGTCGTGGACCCGCTGGGCCAGCCGATCGACGGCCTCGGCGAGATCGCCTCCAGCGGCCGCCGCGCCCTGGAGCTGCAGGCCCCCGGCGTCATGGTCCGCAAGTCGGTGCACGAGCCGATGCAGACCGGCATCAAGGCCATCGACGCGATGACCCCGATCGGCCGCGGCCAGCGCCAGCTGATCATCGGCGACCGCCAGACCGGCAAGACCGCGGTGGCGATCGACACGATCATCAACCAGCGCGACAACTGGCGCTCGGGCGACCCGAAGAAGCAGGTCCGCTGCATCTACGTCGCCATCGGCCAGAAGGGCTCCACCATCGCCTCCGTGCGCGGTGCACTGGAGGAGGCGGGCGCGCTGGAGTACACCACCATCGTGGCCGCCCCGGCGTCCGACCCGGCCGGCTTCAAGTACCTCGCCCCGTACACCGGTTCGGCCATCGGCCAGGAGTGGATGTACGACGGCAAGCACGTCCTCATCATCTTCGACGACCTGTCGAAGCAGGCCGAGGCCTACCGCGCGGTCTCGCTGCTGCTGCGCCGCCCGCCGGGGCGCGAGGCCTACCCGGGCGACGTCTTCTACCTGCACTCCCGTCTGCTGGAGCGTTGCGCCAAGCTGTCGGACGAGCTGGGCGCGGGCTCGATGACCGGTCTGCCGATCATCGAGACCAAGGCCAACGACGTCTCGGCGTACATCCCCACCAACGTGATCTCGATCACCGACGGCCAGTGCTTCCTGGAGTCCGACCTGTTCAACGCCGGCATCCGCCCGGCCGTGAACGTCGGTATCTCGGTCTCCCGCGTCGGTGGCTCGGCCCAGATCAAGGCCATGAAGTCGGTCGCCGGCCGGCTCCGTCTGGACCTGGCCCAGTACCGCGAGCTGGAGGCGTTCGCCGCCTTCGGTTCCGACCTGGACTCGGCGTCCAAGGCCCAGCTGGAGCGCGGCTCCCGCCTGGTCGAGCTGCTGAAGCAGGGCCAGTACCAGCCGTTCCCGATCGAGGAGCAGGTCGTCTCCATCTGGGCCGGCACCACCGGCCAGCTGGACGACGTCCCGGTCGCGGACATCCGCAAGTTCGAGCGTGAGTTCCTGGACTTCCTGCGCCGTGAGCACAAGGGCGTCCTGACCACGATCGTCGAGACCAGCAAGCTCGAGGACGGCACGATCACCTCGCTGACCGAGGCCATCGCCTCGTTCAAGCAGGAGTTCACCACCTCCACCGGCGCGCTTCTCGGCGACTCGGCCTGACGAGGGACGGAAAGGACGGTAACGACCCATGGGAGCACAGCTTCGGGTCTACAAGCGCCGGATCCGCTCTGTCACCGCGACGAAGAAGATCACCAAGGCGATGGAGATGATCTCCGCGTCGCGCATCATGAAGGCGCAGCGCGCGGTGGCCGCCTCCTCCCCCTACGCGGAGGAGCTCACCCGAGCGGTCACCGCGGTGGCGACCAAGTCCAACGCCAAGCACCCACTGACCACCGAGCCGGAGAACGCGGTCCGGGCGGCGGTGCTGGTGATCACGGCTGACCGCGGTCTGGCCGGCGGCTACTCCTCCAACGCCCTCAAGGCCGCGTTGCAGCTGTCGGAGCGGCTCAGGTCCGAGGGCAAGCAGGTCGACATGTACGCCGTCGGCCGCAAGGCCGTGGGCTACTTCAGCTACCGCGACGTCACCGTCGTGAACGCCTGGACCGGCTTCTCCGACAAGCCGACCTACCAGGACGCCAAGACGGTCTCGGCGACGCTGATCGACGCCTTCGTGACGGAGACGGAGAAGGGCGGGGTGGACGAGCTCCACCTGGTCTCGACCGAGTTCGTCTCGATGCTCACCCAGAACCCGGTGGACGTCCGACTGCTTCCGCTGAGCCTGGCGGAGACGCAGGAGAACGCCAAGGAGCAGGGACCCTTCCCGCTCTACGACTTCGAGCCGTCCGCGGAGGGAGTGCTCGACGCACTGCTTCCCCGGTACGTCGAGAGCCGGATCTACAACGCGCTGCTGCAGTCGGCCGCCTCGGAGCACGCCGCCCGCCGGCGCGCGATGAAGAGTGCGACCGACAACGCGGGAGAGCTCATCAAGTCGCTCTCGCGACTTGCCAACTCGGCCCGACAGGCCGAGATCACCCAGGAAATCAGCGAGATCGTCGGTGGCGCCACCGCCCTGGCCGACGCGAACGCGGGGAGAGACTGACAATGACTGCCACTGTTGAGACCGCGACGGCCACCGGCCGTGTCGCGCGGGTCATCGGGCCGGTCGTCGACGTGGAGTTCCCCGTCGACGCCATGCCGGCGATGTTCAACGCCCTCAAGGTCGAGATCGACGCGCCGGACGGTACCGGCCGCAAGATCCTGACCCTGGAGGTCGCCCAGCACCTCGGCGACGGCCTGGTCCGCGCCATCTCGATGCAGCCCACCGACGGCCTGCAGCGCGGTGCCGGTGTCGTCGACACCGGCGGCGCGATCACCGTCCCGGTCGGCGACATCACCAAGGGCAAGGTCTTCAACGCCCTCGGCGAGGTGCTGAACGTCGACCGCGCGGAGTTCGACGCGCAGGTCGAGACCCGCTGGCCGATCCACCGCACCGCCCCGCGCTTCGACCAGCTCGAGTCCAAGACCGAGATGTTCGAGACCGGTATCAAGGTCATCGACCTGCTCACCCCGTACGTCCAGGGTGGCAAGATCGGCCTGTTCGGCGGCGCCGGTGTCGGCAAGACCGTCCTCATCCAGGAGATGATCTACCGCGTCGCCGAGAACTTCGGTGGTGTGTCGGTCTTCGCCGGTGTCGGTGAGCGTACCCGTGAGGGCAACGACCTCATCGAGGAGATGAAGGACTCCGGCGTTCTGGACAAGACCGCGCTGGTCTTCGGCCAGATGGACGAGCCCCCGGGCACCCGTCTGCGCGTCGCCCTGTCCGCACTGACCATGGCGGAGTACTTCCGCGATGTGCAGGGCCAGGACGTGCTGCTCTTCATCGACAACATCTTCCGGTTCACCCAGGCCGGTTCCGAGGTGTCGACCCTGCTCGGCCGCATGCCCTCCGCGGTGGGTTACCAGCCGAACCTGGCCGACGAGATGGGCCTCCTGCAGGAGCGCATCACCTCGACCCGCGGTCACTCGATCACCTCGATGCAGGCGATCTACGTCCCCGCGGACGACCTGACCGACCCGGCCCCGGCCACCACCTTCGCCCACCTCGACGCGACGACGGTGCTCTCCCGTCCGATCTCGGAGAAGGGCATCTACCCGGCCGTGGACCCGCTGGAGTCCTCGTCGCGCATCCTGGACCCGCGCTACATCACCCAGGAGCACTACGACACCGCCCTGCGCATCAAGGGCATCCTGCAGAAGTACAAGGACCTGCAGGACATCATCGCGATCCTCGGTATCGACGAGCTGAGCGAGGAAGACAAGACCACCGTCTACCGCGCCCGCCGCATCGAGCGCTTCCTCTCGCAGAACACCTACGTGGCGAAGCAGTTCACCGGCGTCGACGGCTCGACCGTCCCGCTCGACGAGACCATCCACGCGTTCAACGCCATTGCCGACGGCAAGTACGACTCCACCCCGGAGCAGGCGTTCTTCATGTGCGGTGGCATCGAGGACCTGGAGCGCAACGCCGCCGAGCTGGCCAAGAAGTAACCCTTCCTGGTCCGACCTGGCAGGTGCTGAGGGGCGGCCCCGTACGGGACCGCCCCTCTGTTCTCTTACCTGTTCTCGTCCCGGTCCAGCCCCCGATTGCACTCTTGATCGGTTGGACCGTTATTCTTTCCGCAACCCGGGCTTTACGGCACGGGCATCAAGACCGAGGAGCCCACTGTGGCTGAGCTGCACGTCGAGCTGGTCGCGGCCGACCGCAAGGTCTGGTCGGGCGAGGCCACGATCGTCCTTGCCCGTACCAAGTCCGGCGACATCGGCATCCAGGCCGGGCACCAGCCCGTGCTGGGTGTCCTGGAGTCCGACCCGGTGACCATCCGCCAGGCCGACGGCACCACCGTCGTCGCGGCGGTGCACGGCGGTTTCCTGTCCTTCGCCGACAACAAGCTGTCGGTGCTGGCGGAGGTGGCCGAGCTCGCCGAGGACATCGACGTCGAGCGCGCCGAGCGGGCGCTGGCGGCGGCCAAGGCCGAGACGGAGGCCGGCGCGGCGCGCCGCGCCGAGGTCCGGCTGCGGGCGGCGTCAGGCCGCTAGGAGTTCGTTGCACGACCGGTCCCGGGGCACGCGAGTGACCCCGGGACTGCTGTATCTGTTGGCCGACCGTCGCACGGGAGAACGAGAGTTACTCCCGGGACGGAGCGGGCGTTGACTAGGCACGGCATGGATTGTGGGCCGGCAGGCGAGGGAGGTGGCAGGGCGTGGTCCTCGTGGTGGTGATCGTCGTTGCGGTGCTGCTGGTCGCTCTGCTGGGCCTGGGCGTGTTCGCCATGCGGCGGCGGCTGATCCAGCGGGTCGGCGGGACCTTCGACTGCTCGGCGCGGTTGCGGGTTCCCGCGGTGCCGACGCTGCCGGGGGTGCCGGTGCCGGACGCGGGGGCGGCGGACGCTCCGCTTCCGTCCGGCTCGGCGCCGGCGCCGGTCGGCTCGACCGGCGACAACGGGGGGAAGGGCTGGCTGTTCGGGATCGCGCGGTACAACCGGGACTCGGTGGAGTGGTTCCGCGTTTTCAGCTACTCGCCTCGGCCGCGGAGGGTGCTGCAGCGGTCGCGGATCGAGGTCCTGCACCGGCGGACTCCGGTCGGGCAGGAGGAGCTGGCGCTGCTCTCGGGGGCCGTGGTGCTGGTGTGTCGGCACGCGGGGGAGCCGTTGGAGCTGGCCATGAGTGAGGATGCCCTGACGGGGTTTCTGGCGTGGCTGGAGGCGGCCCCTCCTGGGCAGCGGGTCAACGTCGCTTGAGGGTGCACGTTTGAGCGTGGCTGATGTTCGCGCAGTTCCCCGCGCCCCTAAACCCCCGGGGGCGCGGGGAACTGCGCGAGAACCATTTGCGGCCCGCACGATACGCTCGCGCCTATGGTCAACCTCACCCGTATTTACACCCGGACCGGCGACAACGGGACCACCGCCCTCGGAGACATGTCCCGAACCGCCAAGACGGACCCGCGGATCGGCGCGTACGCGGACGCCAATGAGGCCAACGCCGCGATCGGGGTGGCCCTGGCCTGCGGGGGGTTGTCGGACGAGATCGCCGCGGTGCTGACGCGGGTTCAGAACGATCTGTTCGATGTCGGGGCGGATCTCAGTACTCCCGTGGTCGAGGATTCGCCATCTTCTAGAAAAACTGCGGCCCCGCCGCTGCGGGTGCTGCAGAGCTACATCGACCGGCTGGAGCAGGACTGCGACCGCTTCAACGAGCAGTTGGAGAAGCTCCGCAGCTTCATCCTGCCCGGCGGCACCCCCGGTGCCGCCTACCTGCATGTGGCCTGCACCGTGGTGCGCCGCGCGGAGCGCAGTACCTGGGCGGCGATCGAGGTGCACGGGGAGAGCGTCAACCCGCTGGCGGCGACCTACCTCAACCGGCTGTCCGATCTGCTGTTCATTCTCGCGCGGACGGCCAACAAGGCTGTCGGCGACGTGCTCTGGGTACCGGGGGAGAACCGCTGAGAGCGGTCTCCCCGTACGATGCCCGGATGGAACGGTTGCGAGTGGTGGGCGGCGCGAGGCTGGTGGGGCGGGTACGGGTGCCCGGGGCCAAGAACAGCGCGCTGAAGCTGATGGCCGCAGCGCTGCTGGCGCGGGGGGAGACCCGGCTGGAGAACCTGCCGCGGATCCTCGACGTCGAGATCATGGCGGAGCTGCTGCGGCGGATGGGCTGCACGGTGACCCTGGAGTGGTCGCAAGAGCCCGGCTTCCACAGCGGTACCGCGGTGATCGACGTGCCGGACCAGCCCGGCCATGAGGCCGACTACGACCTGGTCCGGCGAATGCGGGCCTCGATCGCGGTGCTGGGTCCGCTGCTGGCGCGCTGCGGGCAGGTGCGGGTGGCCCGTCCAGGCGGGGACGCCATCGGTTCGCGCGGCCTGGACATGCACATCGACGGGCTGACCAGGCTGGGCGCGGTGATCACCAATGAGCACGGCTTCCTGGTGGCCTCGGCGCCGAAGGGCCTCACCGGAGCCACCGTCGAGCTCGACTTCCCCAGTGTGGGTGCGACCGAGAACATCCTGATGGCGGCGGTGCTCGCGGAGGGCGCCACGGTCATCGACAACGCGGCGCGCGAGCCGGAGATCGTCGACCTGTGCCTGATGCTGCAGGCGATGGGTGCGAAGATCGGCGGCGCCGGCAGCTCCACCATCGAGGTGCAGGGCGTGCCGAGCCTGTCCCCGGTGACCTACGAGACCGTCCCGGACCGGATCGTCGCCGGGACCTTCGCGGTGGCCGCCGCGATGACCCGGGGCGACATCACCGTCGAGCACGCCCGGGTCGAGCATCTGCGGATCGCCCTGGACAAGATCACCGCCTGTGGCGCCGAGGTGATCGAGATTCCGGACGGTTTCCGGGTGGTGATGGACCGTCGGCCGAGCGCGGTGGACGTGGTCACACTGCCCTACCCGGGCTTCGCCACGGATCTGCAGCCCCAGTTCGCGGCGTTGAACGCGGTGGCCGAGGGCGTCGCGATGATCACCGAGAACATCTTCGAGGCGCGGTTCGTCTTTCTGCAGGAGCTGGCCCGGCTGGGTGCGCAGGTCCGTACCGACGGGCACCACGCGGTGCTGCGCGGCGTCCCCAGGCTGTCCGGGGCGCCGGTGGAGGCGACGGACGTACGGGCGGGCGTGGGCCTGGTGCTGGCCGGCCTGGTCGCGGAGGGGGTGACCCTGGTCACCGAGATACACCACATCGACCGGGGCTACGCCGGTCTGGTGGAGCAGTTGAACGGGCTCGGCGCCGAAGTCACCCGCGAGGCGGACCCGGCCGCGTTCTGACGGTTGTCGGCTGCGGACCGTAGCTGGCTGGTCGCGCACGCTTTTCAGTAAGCAGAGCCCCGCGCCCCTAAGGTGCTGCAACTGGGCCAGTTGCACATGCCAGGGGCGCGGGGAACTGCGCGACCAGCCCACCACATGCCGCAGTCGAGGACGGTCAGAACCCCGCCGACCCGTTGCCGCCGTCCTTCTGAGGCTCACGCAGCAGCCGGCGCGCGCTTGCGGCGGAGTCCGGCCAGACCATCAGCCGGGGGCCCTGGGTGGTGTCGACCAGGGTGCAGCGGATGCCCGCCGCGTCCAGGACGGCGGTCAGCCGCACGCTCTCGGCGGCGTCCGCGGGGGCGGCGACGGGGACCAGCAGGCCGTACTCGCCCGGCGCGCCGCGACGCGGGGTGCGGGCCGCCAGCGACCGCCCCTTGCGCGGGGTCCAGGTCCAGCGGAGCAGCAGCACCAGGACCACCACCAGCACGATGGGGACGACCAGTTGGACGACGGGATCGATCCTGCCCATGGTGGCCCTCCCGGTCCTCCCCCCAGCAGCTCCTGCCAGTATGGCTCGGCGCCGCCCCGCCGTGCCAGCGGACTGGTGAGCTTCACCACTGGAGGGCGATTCACCGTCGCCGGGTGCCGGTGATGCCGTTAGATTCAGCGCATCGAGAGCAGAGATTCAGCAGGGATCTACCGGAGGACACCACAGTGGCCAAGCAGATCGCCGTCATCGGAGCCGGCCTGATGGGCTCGGGCATCGCCCAGGTCGCCGCCCAGGCGGGGTACGAGGTGGTGCTGCGTGACGTCACCGACGCCGCACTGGCCCGTGGGCTGGACGGCATCAGGGCCTCCTACCAGCGCTTCACCGCCAAGGGGAAGCTCTCCGCGGAGGACGCCGAGGCCGCGCTGGCGCGGATCGGCACGACCACCGACCTGGACGCGGTGGGCAGCGCGGACCTGGTGGTCGAGGCGGTGTTCGAGCAGCTGGAGGTCAAGCAGGAGTTGTTCCGCGCGCTGGACCGGATCGCCCGCCCGGGCGCGGTGCTGGCGTCCAACACCTCCGCCATCCCGATCACCCGGATCGCCGCCGCCACCGAGCGTCCGGAGTCCGTGGTGGGAACGCACTTCTTCTCCCCGGTCCCGATGATGCAGCTGTGCGAGCTGGTCCGCGGCTACAAGACCAGCGACGAGACCCTGGCCGCCGCACGGGAGTTCGCCGAGGGTGTCGGCAAGACCTGTGTGGTGGTCAACCGCGATGTGGCCGGCTTCGTCACCACCCGGCTGATCTCGGCCCTGGTGGTGGAGGCCGTGAAGCTCTACGAGTCGGGGGTCGCCACGGCCGAGGACATCGACACCGCCTGCCGGCTCGGCTTCGGGCACGCCATGGGCCCGCTGCAGACCGCCGACCTGACCGGGGTCGACATCCTGCTGCACGCCACCCGGAACATCTACACCGAGACCCAGGACGAGAAGTTCGCACCGCCGGAGATCATGGCCCGGATGGTCACCGCGGGGGATCTGGGCCGTAAGAGCGGACGCGGTTTCTACGGTTACCAGGACTGAGGGTTATCAGGACTGAGCCAGCAGGGGCCGGGTGACCTTGCTCACCTGGTGCTGTGTCACTGGGTGGGCTGGACGATAATCGTGCGCAGTTCCGCGTCGGGAAGGGAAGTCCTCACCCGAAGGAGTGAATTCGCATCAGATTTCGCCGTGGCCAGCAACCCTGACACCTGGTTCCGCGTCAGATGAGAGAAGCATCAGTTCAACGCCACGGAGGAGCACGTATGCGGATCAGAGGTGACCATGCCCTGCTGGCCATCGAGGGACGCCTCGATGTGCGCTCCGCGGCCGACGCCCGCTCGGTGCTGCACCAGGCCGTCGACTACGGGTGCGGGGATCTGGTGCTGGACCTCTCCCGGCTGGAGTCCTGGGACGCCACCGGGCTCGGTGTGATCATGGGCACCCACCGCAGGGCCGGCCGCGGCGGTCGCCGCCTGGTGCTGCGCGGGGTGCCGCCGCAGCTGCAGCGGCTGCTGGTGGCGACCCGGTTGCACCGCATCCTCGCCATCGAGGGGTACGTTCCGGAGGCCTTCGCCGCCGAGCCGGCCGTCTCCTCGGTCCAGTAAGGACCAGTAAGGGCGCGGTTCAGGCCGTCCCACCCGCACCCTGTATGACTTTCGCATAACGGTGTCCCGCAGACCCTCGCTACGGCGTGTACGGCTGCGGCAGAGTGTGCGAAAGTCCGGGGACCGGTGAGCTCAGAGGGACGCGGGCGCATGCGCAGGAACAGCGCGGACAGGGCCCGGGTCGGGACGGCTCGGGGCGAAAGAGGATCATGAACCCACACACGGTGGGCGGTGGCGCCGGACAGGACGGGCGCCCCTCGCACGACACAGAGTCGCCGACACTGGCCTTCATACCCCCGCCCGACCTGGCCGATCGGCGCGCCGGCGGTGCCTCCACCGAGCTCGCCCTGTTCGCCTCCTCCCACACCAAGGAGCTGGAACCGGCCGCGCATCCGGCCGGCGGCTCCGAGAGCAGCGCCGACGGCAGCAGCCGGGCCGGCACCGTCATCGCCGGCGAGCTGCGGCTCGCCGTGAACGCACCGGACGGCAGCAGCGCCACCGTGTGCCCGCAGGACCAGCGCCCCGAGCCGGTTCCGGCCCCGGTCGACGCCACCATCCGTCCCCGCACCGTGAGCGGCCTGCTGGAACGTGACGCCCTGTGCGAGCGGCTGCGCGGGCAGCTGCTCCAGGGCCGTTCGGTCCGGCTGATCGGTGCGCCCGGGTCGGGTCGCTCGGCCATCCTGGAGGCCGTCGCCGGCGCCTGCTCCGGACTGGCGCCCGCCGGGGTGATCCAGCTCAGCGGCTGCTTCCGCACCCCGGCCGACCTGCTCCAGGACCTGTTCGCGGCCGCCTACGACGCACCGGGGTACCGTCCCGGCCGGGCCCTGGCGCCCGGGATCATGCACGACCTGTGCGCCATCGTGGTCATCGACGACGTCGAGTTCGGCGGAGAGGCGCTGGAGGAGCTGATCGCGGCCGCGCCGGAGAGCTCGTTCCTGCTCAGCTCGACCCCGGCGGCCGCGGCACCGGTCGGCGACGGCGGCGAGAACCGGCGGCTGGAGGACAGCCGGCTGCCCGGGCTGTCCCGGCAGTCCTCGCTGGCCCTGCTCGCCCGCCTGGCCGGACGCTCCCTGGACGAGACCGAGCGGGCCTGGGCCGTGGACCTCTGGTTCGAGTCCGAGGGCCTGCCGCTGCGCTTCGTCCAGGCCGCCGCGCTGCTCCGGCACCGCGAGACGGCCATCGAGGCGATGGCGGCGTTCGCCCCCGACGAGGACGGCCCGGGCACCCTCCCGCAGCTGACGCCCGGCAGCTTCGAGGCCTATCTGCGCCAGCACGGCGGCGCGGAGGTCGGCGCCGCCGCCGACGCGGCCGACGAGCCGGTGCTGCCGGACCCGGTGCCGCTGCCCTCCGTCGCGGAGAGCGCCGCCCCGGCGGTGCGGATCGCGCGCGGGCTCAGCACCGGCGGCCGGCGCACCCTGCTGCTCGCCGCCGCGCTCGGCGGCGTCTGCCCCAGCGCACCGCACCTGCCCGCGCTGATCGACGTCGGCCACGGCGAGACGGCGATCGAGGAACTGGTCGCGGCCGGACTCGCGGCCCGCGTCGGCGCCCACCACCGGCTGGTCGACGGTGTCGCCGACCTGGTCGCCGCCGAGTGGCCGGTCGAGACGGCCCTGCGGACGGCGGCCCAGCACTTCGCCTGGTGGACCGGGCACGCCTCGGTGACGGAGCGGCAGATCGCCGACGAGGCCGAGGTGCTCCTGGCGACCATGCACGCGGACCGCGAGGCGGGCCGGCACGGCCAGGTCGTGCTGCTGGCCCGGGCCTGCGCGCCGTCCTTCGCGCTGGCACTGCGCTGGGGGGCGTGGGAACGTGCCCTGCGCTTCGGCCTGGAGTCGGCGCGGGCCACCGCCGGAGTGGCCGAGGAGGCATGGTTCCACCACGAACTCGGGGTGCTGGCGCTGTGCGTGGGCGCCCACGACCGTTCGCGCGCGGAGCTGGAGGCGTCGGTGGCGCTGCGCGGCGCTCTGGGCGACGCACGGGGCACGGCGGCGGGACGGGCCGCACTGCGCCAGTTGGACGCCGCAGCGGCCCGCCAGGGCAGCCGTACGGTGGTCGTGGGCGGCCGGGGCAGCTCCGGGATGACCGGTCTGCGGCGGGTGCTGCCACTCCTTCGGCCGCTGCCGCGGCCCGGGCTGCTGCGGCAGGTGCAGCAGCGGCAGAGCTTCGCCGACCACTCGGTGTCCCGGCGTCAGATCGTGCTGGCCACCGTGGCGGTGGTGCTGATGGGCGCCCTGGGCGCGGCCGCGGCCTACGGCATCGGCGCCTTCCGGCAGGCCGGGGCCAGTACCGGCACGCTGAACCAGAACGTGAACACAACGGCGCCTCAGAGTTCCGGCCCGACCGACCCCGCCGGGGTCCCGGCGGCGAGCTCCTCGTCCGCCGCGAGCACCTCGTCGTCCGCCTCGTCCTCCACTTCGGCCACCGGCCGTGCGACCTCGGGGGCCACCGTCAACTCCGGCAGCTCCCCGGGGACCGGGGCGTCCGGCGGATCGACCGGCGGCAGTTCGGGGCAGAGCAGCAGCTCCAGCAGCCCGGCGCAGTCGTCGGACCCGACCAGCCACTCGGCGAGCCCGAGCCTGAGCCCGAGCACCCCGGTCAGCCCGACGCCGTCGGCCAGCGCGAGCAAGTCGGCGTCGAGCAGTGCCTCCGTGTCCGCTTCGCCGAGCGCCTCGCCCACGGTCACCACCGGGACGACCGGGGCGACCAGCACCACGGTGGTGGCGGCCGGCCCGGCCTCGTCCTCGGCGACCTCCTAGAAGAGCTTGAGCTTGTCGTCCTCGATCCCGCGCAGCCCGTCGTAGTCCAGCACCACGCAGTCGATGCCGCGGTCCGCGGCCAGCACCCGGGCCTGCGGCTTGATCTGCTGCGCGGCGAAGACGCCCTTCACCGGCGCCAGCAGCGGGTCGCGGTTGAGCAGTTCCAGGTAGCGGGTGAGCTGCTCCACGCCGTCGATCTCACCGCGGCGCTTGATCTCCACGGCGACGGTGACGCCCTCGTCGTCGCGGCAGAGGATGTCCACCGGGCCGATCGCGGTCGGGTACTCGCGCCGGATCAGCTTCCAGCCGGCGCCGAGCACCTCCATCCGGTCCGCCAGCAGCTCCTGCAGGTGCGCCTCGACGCCGTCCTTGATCAGTCCGGGGTCGACGCCCAGTTCGTGCGAGGAGTCGAGGAAGACCTCCTCCAGGGTGATGATCAGCTTCTCCCCGGCCTTGTTCTCGACGGTCCACCGGCCCTCGATCTCCTTGAGGGTGCAGGGTGGTGACATCCAGTTGAGCGGCTTGTAGGCGCGGTCATCGGAGTGGATCGCGACGCTTCCGTCGGATTTCACCAGGATGAGCCGGGGGGCGGACGGCAGGTGGGCGGTGAGCCGTCCCGCGTAGTCGACGGAACAGCGGGCAATGACGAGACGCATGGCCGACCACGCTAGCCCACCGGAGCCATTCGGAGCGATTCGGTCACCCTGTGCTGATCATTCAGAACGTTATGTGTGTGGGGCTGCGTTCTGGACATACGAGGGCCTGCCATATGGTGCGTGCGCACACAGTGCCCTACGGTGAGTCACGGGACGTGACGGAGAGGGGGGATGGAATGGACTGTCGCGCCGACCTGTCTCGATGGGACGGATCTGGCCGGACTCGGTCCGGAATGTGTGGTTCCGCCCCCTGCGCGCAGTTTCCCTGCGAACCTGTTCTGTACGTCTCCCTTTGCCCCGCTGGACAGCGTGGGCACAGGAGTTGGACAGTACGGGCGTGTACACACCAAAGTCGGGTGCCCTCCCGGTCCGGTGCGTGCGCGCCACCGGGCACAGCACCACGGAACAGCACCATGGCACAGCACCTTCGCACAGCAGCGCCCCCGCGCTGTGGCACCACCTCGGGGGCCGTCCGGCCCGCGAGGTCCGCGAGAGGAGAACCCATGTCGCTCGACGTCTCACCGGCCCTGCTCGAGAAGGCCGAGCGAGGCGAGGTCGATGAGAGGGAATTCGTCGACTGCGTCCGTAACTCCCTGCCCTACGCCTGGGCCCTGATCAGTTCGCTGGTCGCCCAGCAGAAGGTCGACGGCAGCGAGTTCGCCGACAACCAGGTCCCGCCACCCTCGGAGCAGGCACGTGGCCAGCTGCTCCGCGCGATGGCGAGTGATGCGATCCGGGGATCGCTGGAGCGGCACTTCGGTGTCCGCCTGGCGTTCCAGAACTGCCACCGGGTCGCGGTCTTCCCGCCGGGCCCGGGCTCGGAGGTCCGGTACGCCCTTTTCACCTCCGTACGCGCCCAACTGCTCAACCAGTCCGAGGAGCTCAGGGACTGCTGAGCGACTGACAACGCGAACCGGTCCGCCGACCCACCCCCGGAAGTCGGCGGACCGGCGCGTCAGGCCAGCAGCGGCAGCACCTCGGAGCCGAGCCGCTCGACATTGCGCAGCGTCAGTTCCCGGTCGCCGGAGCCCTCCACGAGCAGGGCGAAGCGACGTACCCCGGTCCGCTCGGCGGTGGCCGCCAGCCGGTCGGCGCAGAACCTGGGCGTCCCCACCGCGTGCAGATCGCACAGCAGCTCGGTGTACTCGTGCGGATCGCGCATCCGCCGCTCGCGGCCGTCCACCGTGCGGTGCGCGGACAGGCCGTAGTGCAGCCAGCCCGGCATCGACTTGAGCAGCACCCGGCGCGCCTCGGCGCCGGTGTCCTCGATCTGGGCCACGCCGGCCGCCATGTGCTCGGCCTCGATCCGCTCGATCTGCTCCGGCGTACGCCCCGCCTCGCGCGCGGCCCTGCGGTAGGCGGCGACCATGGCGGCCTTGTCGTCGTCGCCGGAGTGCATCCCCAGCAGCATCGGCAGGCCGCGCTCGGCGGCCAGCCGGACCGTGCCCAGCGAGGTGCAGGCCACCGTGACCGGCGGTCCGTCGCCGCCGGACCGGGGGCGCAGGCCGGCGTACTCCGGGCCGCGGGCCCCGCCGAGGGAGGGGAACGGCAGCGGCTGCTCGGTGGCCCTCGGCACGACGGCGACCTCGGGGAAGTTGTAGCGGGGGCCCGAGGCGCCCACCCTGGCCGAGCGCAGCCAGCGCAGCAGCAGGTCCAGCGACTCGGTGAAGCCGCTCTCGTAGGCCTCCGCGCCGGCGCCGAAGACGTCCAGGTCCACCCAGGGTCCGCCGCGGCCCACGCCGAGCGTGAACCGGCCGCCGGAGGTGAGGTGCAGCAGCGCGGCCTGCTCGCCGAGCGCCACCGGGTGCTGCGTCGGCAGGACGCTCACCGCGGTGCCGACCCGGATCCTGCGGGTGCGGCCGAGCAGCAGGGCGGCGAGTGTGGTGGCCGAAGGGCAGACGCCGTAGGGCACGAAGTGGTGCTCGGCGAGCCAGACGCTGTCCAGCCCGGCGTGCTCGGCGGCGACCGCGGCCGAGACGGCGCGGTCCAGCGCCTCGGCATGGCCCTGGCCGGGGAACTGCGCGGCGAGCAGGAAGGCGCCGGTGCGGATCGGGCCCGGACCGCCGCGGACCGCGGCGGGGGCGGTGCGCTGGCGCGGCATCCGGACCCGGGCTTCGAGGTCCGGCGTGGGGTCGGTCTTGGCCACGGCGGCGCGGAGGGTTCTGGTCCTGCTGGGCATGAGGGAATCAGCTCCTAGGTCCCGCGGGGAACTTCGGTCCCGCATCTCCCTCTGGAGTAACTCATGTCATGTGCCGCTGGCACGCGGATTCGGGGCTGCGAGCCCGATAACGGGTGGAAATGGGGTCGCACCCTGGATCTGCGAGAGATCTTGTGCTAAAGGGGAATTCGGGACGCTATCGTTGGTTTTCACCGGTCCCCTTGAGGGGTCCAGTTTCCACCGTCTACCCAGGGAGTCCCGTGTCACCGCGCCGAAGTCGCCCCCGGAGGAGTGAGCAACCGGAACCGCGTTCGGGCGGCTTCAGTGGGCTGGGCTGGGCCCTGGGCCAGACCGATAGTTACGGCGGCGAGGACTGGCAGGTGCGCCCGGTGGCCGGGGACAGCGGCAAGTCCTACCGCTGCCCCGGCTGCGACCAGGAGATCCCGCCCGGCGTCGGCCACCTCGTGGTCTGGCCGCTGACCTCGGTGAGCGGTACGGCCGGCGTGGACGACCGCAGGCACTGGCACCGCGCCTGCTGGAACGCCCGCGAACGCCGCTCGGCGGCCGTCCAGCGCGGCCGCAACGCGCCGCGGTACTAGCCGGGGGCCCGGACCGTCAGGCGTCCCGCCGCTTGAGCAGGGCGTAGCCGCCGAGCAGGCAGGCCGCGGCCCAGGCCAGGCAGATGAAGAAGCCGGCCAGCGGGCCGTAGGAGACCGAGGTGCTGCTCACCACGCGGGCCATCTGCGAGCCGGCCGTGTCGGGGAAGTAGTGGGCGACGTTCTTGACCTTGGGCACGTTGGCCAGGATCGGCGAGATCAGGAAGAAGAACGGCATCAGCAGCCCCAGCGAGAGCACCGGCTTGCGCAGCATGAAGCCCACGCCGAGGGAGAGCAGCGCGATCAGGGTCATGTAGAGCGCCATCCCGATGACTGCGCGCAGCACATGGGTGGCGCCGATCGAGACGCCGTGGTCGCCGAGCAGGGCCTGGCCCAGCAGGAAGGTGACGAAGCTGGTCACCACGGCGACCGGCAGCACCAGCAGCAGCACCACCGCGGTCTTGGCGAGCAGCAGGGTGGCCCGCTGCGGGACGGCGGCCAGGGTGGCCCGGATCATCCCGCTGCTGTACTCGTTGCCGACGACCAGCACCGCGAACACGATGACGGCCAGCTGGCCCAGGTAGACGCCGGAGAAGCTTGTGGAGGTGGCGTCGAAGGTCAGCCGGTCGCCCTGGGACATGTGGCTCCACTGGCTGTTGGTGACCGCGCAGATCAGCGCGCCCAGGCCGACCGTCACCACGAAGGCCACCAGCAGCGTGATCCAGGTGGACCTGACCGTCCTGACCTTGGTCCACTCGGAGAACAGGACCGCACTGAAGTCACCCATCTCAGCTCGCCTTCCAGTTCAGGACGGGGCCGTCGAGGGCGTCGGAGCCGTCGGGGCCGGTCCGGTACTCGACCGAGTCCGCGGTCATCTGCATGAAGGCCTCCTCCAGCGACGCCCGCTGGGGGCTCAGTTCGTGCAGGGCGATGCCGTGGTCACGGGCCAGGTCGCCGATCCTGGCCGGATCGCCGTCGACGACCTCGAAACCGCCGTCGGCGACGGCCCTGGGGGTGATGCCCGCGCTCGCCAGCGCGTCCAGCAGCGTCTCCGGCTGCGGGGTGCGGACCCGGACGAAACCGTGCGAGTTCTGGTCGATGAAGTCGTCCATCGACAGGTTGGCGAGCAGTCGGCCCTGGCCGATGACCACCAGGTGATCCGCCGTCAGCGCCATCTCGCTCATCAGGTGCGAGGAGACGAAGACCGTGCGGCCCTCCCCGGCCAGCGACTTCATCAGATTGCGGACCCAGAGGATGCCCTCCGGGTCGAGGCCGTTGACCGGCTCGTCGAACAGCAGGATCCTGGGGTTCCCGAGCAGCGCGGCGGCGATGCCCAGCCGCTGGCCCATGCCCAGCGAGAAGCCGCCGGACTTGCGCCTGGCGACCTCGCGCAGCCCCACCATGCCGAGCACCTCGTCGACCCGCGCGGCCGGGATGCGGTTGCTCCTGGCCATCCACAGCAGGTGGTTGTAGGCGGTGCGGCCCGGGTGCACGGCCTTGGCCTCCAGCAGCGCGCCGATGTGGTTCAGCGGCCGGTGCAGCTGATGGTAGGCCCGTCCGTCGATGGTGACGCTGCCGCTGGTGGGGCGGTCCAGGTCCAGCATCATCCGCATGGTGGTGGACTTGCCGGCGCCGTTGGGGCCGAGAAAGCCGGTGACCACGCCCTGGGGGACCTGGAAGCTGAGCCCGTCCACGGCGAGCTTGTCGCCGTAGCGTTTGGTCAGCTCATGGACCTCGATCATCCGCGCTCCTCACTCCGCCCACACCTGGTCACTCTGCGTCAGACTAGGACAATTCAGATCAAGATGCCGATCGATAGGGCCGACCGGTCGCTCCCTGCCATCCGCACCCGTCGCGCATAGGCTTCCCGCATGACCGATCGCATCTCCGTACGTGAGGCCGGCCACGGCACCCCTCTCGTACTGCTGCACGCCTTTCCGCTGTCCTCCCGGATGTGGCGGGAGCAGTTGGACGAGCTGCCCGGGGTCGACGGCTCCGGGGCCCGGGTCCTCGCCGTGGACCTGCGCGGGTTCGGCGGCACCGAACTGGGCGAGGACGAGCCCTCGCTGGACCTGCTGGCCGACGACGTGGCCCTGCTGCTGGATCAGGCCGGGATCGAGAAGGCGGTCGTCGGCGGCCTGTCGATGGGCGGCTATGTCGCGATGGCGCTGGCCCGCCGTCACCCCGGCCGGCTGTCCGGGCTGCTGCTCGCCGACACCAAGGCCACCCCGGACACCGACCAGGCCCGGGCCAGCCGCGAGCGGGTCGCGGCGGCGGTGCTCGCCAGGGACAGCGTGCAGCTGCTGCTGGACGAGCAGGTGCCCTCTCCGCTGCTCGGGGCGACCTCGGTGCGGGAGCGGCCGCGGCTGACCGAGAGGCTGCGCGGCATGGTCGAGGAAGCCTCGCCGCGGGCGGTGGCCTGGGCCCAGCGCGCGATGGCGTCCCGCCCGGGTTCGCTGGACGTCCTGGCCGAGGTGCGGGTGCCGGCCCTGGTACTGGTGGGGGAGGAGGACGCGATCACTCCGCCGAGCGACGCCGAGGCGATGGCGGCGGTGCTGCCGGACGTTGTGCTGACGGTCCTTCCGGCGGTCGGACACCTCCCGAACATTGAGGCCCCGGACGCCTTCAACTGGGCGGTGCGGGGGCTGCTGGCGCGGGTGGAGGACTTCGGCTGACGGTCTGTGGGGGGCTTGTCGCGCGCGCCTTTCAGCAAGCAGAGCCCCGCGCCCCTAGGGGGCTGCAACTGACCCGCAGTGGGTAAGTTGCACCTACCCAGGGGCGCCGGGAACTGCGCGACCAGCCCCCTACGGCCCGCAGACAAAGGCCCGGTCCGCACCCCCCAAAAAAAGAGGGTGGACCGGGCCTTCGCGCGGGTTACCGCGACTGCTGGGCGGGGACCCCGCGGGTCAGCGAGTCGTCGTCGGGCAGCGTGGCTGCGGCGACGGCCGCACCCGTGAGGGTGGCCAGCATCTCGCGGACGTTGGTGAGCTGGGCGTTGATGCTGTCCCGACGGTTCGTCAGGGCGGCCAGCTCGCGCTCGGACTCGCTGCGGATGCGGTCGGCCTTGGCGTTGGCGTCCGCGACGATGTCCTCGGACTGGCGCTGGGCCGTCTCGACGGTCTGACGCGCACGACGCTCGGCGTCCGTCCGCAGCTTCTCCGCCTCAAGACGGAGCTGCTCCGCGCGGTGCTCGATCTCCGCGAGGCGCTTCTCGGCCTTGGCCTGACGGGCAGCCAGGTCACGCTCCGACTGCTCGCGGCGCTTGGCCAGGTTGGTCTCGAAGTCCGCGGCGGCCTGGGCCGCCTTGGCGCGGGTCTCCTCGAAGAGGGCGTCGGCCTCCTCGCGCTTGTTCTGCGCGTCCTTGGTGGCCTCGGCGCGCAGCTGGGTGGAGTCGGTCTTCGCCTTGTCGACGATGCGCTGGCCCTCGTCCTCGGCCTTGGCCTTGCGGTCCTTGGCGTAGGTCTCGGCCTCGCTGCGGACCTGCTGCGCGGCGGCCTCGGCGAGCTCGCGGTGCTGCTCGGCGGCGCGACGGGCCTCCTCGCGCAGGTCCTTCGCCTCCTCCTCGGCCAGGCGCAGGATCTTCTCGACGCGTGCGCCGAGACCCGCGTACGACGGCTCCGAGTCGGTGACCTGGGCCTGCGCGTTCTGCGTTTCGAGGTGAAGCTCCTCGATGCGCTTCTCGAGTGCGGTGATGCGGGCGAGGGCGCTGTCCCGGTCTGCGACCAGCTTGCTGATGCGCTCGTCGACCTGAGCACGCTCGTACCCGCGGCGCACGGTGTCGAAGCCGTGCGGAGAGTGTGGATCGCTCATGGGGTGGAGTTCCTGTCGTATGCCCGGTGAGGTGTGAGGTGAATAGGCGAATCCTGGCACGGATTCGGTGTGTCATCGGCTGAAAGCCCATGAAGAGTGGAGAATGTCCGCTCAATCGGGTGGTGCGGCGTCTCTGTGTTTGTCCCCCAGACGGGTTGACCCCGCCCGGGTCGCGCCCGCGCCGACCCCCGCCGGGGACGCGCCCCGGCCGCCACCCCGACTGCCCCCGTCGGACCCGTTGGTGCTTCCCCCGTTGCTCTTGCCCGCCCCGGTCCCTGACGGAGCCTCGAAGGACTCCAGGGCCTGCAGGACATCCTGCACCCGGGCGATCTCGGTGTTGATGTCCTTCCTGCGGTTGACGAGTTCGTCGAGTTCACGACGGCCCTCGTCGGTGATCCGCTGGGCTTCCGCCAGTGCCTCGTCGGTGAGCTGCTCGGACTCCTCGCGGGCCCGGGCGATCTCCTCCTGCGCGGCCTGGACGGCCTCCTTGCGGATACGTTCAGCGGCCTCGGCGGCAGCGGCACGCAGCTGCTCCGCCTCGGTCCTGGCCGTGGCCAGGTGCTCTGCGGCCTCGGCCTCGCGGGCCTCCGCCGTGGCGGTGGACCCGGCGAGCTTCTGCTCCGCCTCCTTCAGCAGCGCCTCCGCCTTGCGGACGGCTGCCAGACGGACCTTGCTCGCCTCCGTCGAGGCGTCGGACTGCGTCTCCGCAGCCTCCCGCTCGGCGGCGGCGACAAGTTCTCCGGCCCGCTCCTCGGCGTCCGTGACCAGCTTGGCCGCCCGGGACTGCGCCTCGGCGAGGGCCTTGGCGGCCCGCTGCTGGGCGTCGTCGACCTGTTCGGTGGCGGCGGTGACCAGCTTGTCCACGCGCTCCCCGGCGGCCCGCATGGCCTCGGCGGACTCCTTGCGGGCCCGTTCGTGCAGCGCGGTGGTCTCGGCGTCGGTGCGGTCCCGCAGCTCCTCGGCGCGTTCCCGTATGGCGGTGGCGTCCCTGCGGGCCTCCACCAGCATCACGTCCGCGTCCGCGCGGGCCCGCTCGACCAGCGCCGCGCCCTCCGCGGCGCCCTCGGCGGCCAGGCGCTCGGCCTCCTTGCGGGCGGCGGACACCATGGCGTCGGCCTGCTCCTCGGCGGCGGCGGTGGTCGCCAGCGCGGCGGTCTCGGCGTCGCCGGTCACCGACTCGGCCAGGGCCTGTGCTTCGTCGATGATCCGGGCCATCTCGGCCCGGCCGGCGGCCTTGATCGCCGCGGCGTCCTGGAGCAGCTGCTGCCGCTCGGCCTCAGCGGCCTGGTCCAGCCGCTCCCGCTCCGCCTGCGCAGCCTGCCCCAGATGCTCCCGCTCCGCTTCCGCGGTCGCACGCAGTTCCGCGCCGTCCGCCTGCGCCTGCGCCAGCTCGGCCGCTGCCTCGGCGCGCAGTCGCGCGGCGTCGGCGGCGGCCTGCTCGCGCAGCTCGGCGGTCTCCCGCTCGGCGGTGGCGCGCAGCTGTGTGGTCTGGTTCTCGGCGGCCTCGTACATGCCGGCCACGGACTGCCGTACCTGGGCGGCCTCGTCCTCGGCCGCCGCGACCGCGGCGGCGGCCGCCTGCTCGGCCTCGGCGCGCATCCTGGCGGCCTCGCCGGTCGCCAACTCCCGTACCTGGCGCGCCTCGCGCTCGACATCGGCGCGCAGCGCCTCCCGCTCCCGCTCGGCCTGCGCCCCGGCCTCGGCGATCTCCGCCAGCAGTCCGGACCGCTCCGCCTCGCCCCGTGCCGCGGCCGCCGCCGCCTCGGTCCGCAGCCGCTCGGCCTCCGCCTGTGCGGCGCCCAGCAGTTCGGCCCGCTCGGCCTCGCCCAGGACCGCGGCCTCAAGCGCCTCGGTCCGCAGCCGCTCGGCCTCCGCCTGTGCGGCGCCCAGCAGTTCGGCCCGTTCCGCCTCGCCCTCCGCGGCCGCCCGGGCGACCTCGGCCCGCAGCCGTTCGATCTCCTCGCCCTGCCGCCGCGCCTCGGACTCGGCGGCGGAACGCACGCCCTCGCTCTCGGCGACGGCCTCGGCCAGCATCCGTTCGGCGTCCGCCTGGGCGGCGCCCAGCAGCTCACCGCGCTCCCGCTCGCCCTGCGCCGCGGTCTCGGCGGCCTCGACCCGGATCCGCTCGGCGTCGACCCCCGCGGCGGCCAGCGCCGCCGCGGCCTCCGCCTGCAACTGCTCCGCGTCGCCGCGGTGCCGCTGCGCCTCGGCGTATTCGGCCTCGGCCTGCGCCGCCGAGTCCGCCCGCAGCGCGGCCAGCTCGGTCTCGACCGCGGCGAGCAGCCGCTCGCGCTCGGCCCTGGCCTCGGCCAGCGCCTCGGCCGCCGCGGCCTCGTCCTCCTCGGCCCGGACCTTGCGGCGCTCCAGCTCCTCGGCCGCGTCCGCGTACGCCTGGCGCGACTCCTCGGCGAGCCGCTCGGCCTCCTCGGAGGCCCTGGCGTGCTCCTCGCGGGACTGCTCCTGCAGCGCGGCCGCCGCGGCGGCGGCCTCCTCGGCCCGCTCCCGCGCCAGCTGTTCGGCGGCGGCCAGCAGCTGGTCCCGCTCCTGCGCGGCCGCGGCCAGCAGCTCGCCGCGCTCCCGCTCGACCTGCATGGCGACCCGGTTCGCCGCCTCCTCGGCCTGCTCGGCACGCTCCCGGGCGGCCTGCTCGGCCGCCTCCAGGATCCGTTCCCGTTCCCGCTCCAGCGCCGCCGCGGCCTCGTCCAGCTCCTGCTGCGCCGTGGTCCGCAGCCGCTCGGCCTCGGCCCTGGCCCGGGCCAGCACCGCCTCGGCTCGGCCCTGCACCTCCTGGGCCTGCTCATTGGCCCGCTCGCGCAGCTTCGCCAGCTCCACGGCCGCGCCGCCGCGCAGCTCGTCCGCGTCCGCCTTGGCCCGGACCAGCAGCTCCTCGGCGGTGCGAGCGGCCTCCTCGATCTGGGTGATGGCCTGCCGCCGCGCCTCGCCGCGCACCTTCTCGGCCTCCGCGGCCGCCTCGGCGCGGTGCGTCTCGGCCTCCGCGCGCATCTCCGCTGCCGCGTCCTGGTGCGCCTGGATCTCTTCTATGACGCTGCCGTGCGCCTGCTCGGCCGCGGCCCGGCTCTCCGCCCGCAGCCGCTCCACCTCGGCCCGCGCCTCGGTGCGGATCCGCTCCGCCTCCTCGGCGGCGCTGGACGTGGTCTCCTCGGCCTCGCGGGTGGCCCGGCTGAGCACGTCCTCGGCGGTCCTGGCGGCCTTGGCCAGGTGCACCGTCGCGCTCGCGGCGCCCTCGGTGCGCCCCGACTCCTCCGCCTCGCGCCGCAGCGCCTCGGCGGCCTCCTCGGCCTCCGCGGTGAAGCGCTCGACCTCGGCCCGCGCCTCCTCCATCAGCCGCTCGGCGTCCGCCCTGAGCTGCTCGGCCTCCCGGGTGGCGGTCGCCACCATCCGGGCCACCTCGGTCTTGGCCGTGGCCGTCCGCTGCTCGCTGGACGCCTCGACCTCGGACAGCCGCCGCTCGGCCGCCGCCTCCGCGTCCGCCTGCAGCTGCTCGGCCGCGGCCTCCGCCGCCGACCGCAGCTCCTCCGCCTCGCGCCGGTACCGCTCCGCCTCCAGGCGCAGCGTCTCGATCTCGCTGTGCGCGGCCTGCAACTGGTGGCCGGCCTCGCTCTGGGCCGACTGCTTGACGCTCTCGGCCCGCTGGGTCGCGTCCTGGGCCTGCGCGGCCGCAGCGCCGAGCAGCCGCTCGGCCTCGGTCCTGGCCCGCAGCAGCACCTGGTCGGCCTCGGCCCTGGTGGACTGCACGTCCGCCGCTACCTGCGAGGTCGCCTGCTCGGACACCGCCATCGCCTCGGCCCGCGCCGACGCCAGCAGCCGTTCGGCCTCGACCCGGGCCTCCTCCAGCACCCGGCGGGCCTGCTCCTCGGTCCCCACCCGGGTCTGTTCCGCCCAGGAGACGTTCTCGTTCACATGGCGCTCGGCGTTGCGGCGCAGCTCGGCGAGCTCCTGCTCCAGCTGGCGGCGCCGGTTCTCGGCCTCGGCGGCCCACTCGGCCTGCACCCGGGCGCTGCGCTCGGCGGCCTCCGCCATCACCCGCTGGGTGGCGTTCTGCGCCTCCAGACGCATCCGCTCGGCGTCGGCCCGGAGCTGCTCCGCCTGCATCTCGGCGTTCCGCAGGATCTGTTCGGCCTGCCCGGCCACGGAGTCGAACGCGCGCGGCTGAGCGAGCTGCCGACGTGACTCGTGCAGCTTCGCCCGAAGGACCTCCACCTGGTAGGCGAGGTCCTCGGCATGCGTGACGGCCTTCTCCCGCTCGGTCTGAAGCCGGTCCATCTTGGCTTCGAACTTGGAGAGCTGATCGTCAACCTCGTAGCCCCGCACTCCGCGGTCCCATCCGTCTCCTGGTCGGGTCGCCACCCCGCGACCCCATCGGCCGTCCGGGTGAGCTCCTTGATGTCATCGTGCCTTAGGGAGACATGGTGACAGATCCCGGGGACCCCGCTCACCCTCGTCCACCCACGCCCCCGCTGCCCGGGCACCGCCGTATTTTCTCATGTCACGGGCCTGATGCGCAGGGGGGTACGGGTGGCTTTTCAGGTTACTCGTGGGTCTGCTTGGACGTGACCAGTTCCGTCAGCACACCTCCGCAGTCCTTGGGGTGCAGGAAGGTGATACGTGAGCCCATCGAGCCGATCCGCGGTTCGTCGTAGAGCACCCGTACGCCCTTTCCACGGATGTCCGCGGCGTCGGCGTCGACGTCCGCCGTCCCGAAGGCGACGTGGTGCACGCCCTCGCCGTTCTTCGCCAGCCACTTCCCCACCGCGGAGTCCTCCCGGGTGGGCTCCAGCAGTTGCAGGTACGAGGCGCCGCCGTCGCCGGTGTCGTTGATCTTGAGCATGGCCTCGCGCACCCCCTGCTCCTCGTTGACCTCGCTGTGGAAGACCTCGAACCCGTAGGTGGCCCGATAGAACTCCACAGTCTTGTCCAAGTCGAAGCAGGCGATACCGATGTGATCGATCCGAGTGAGCACGATGTCCTCCTGGGGGTCGCTTCTAATGAAGCGTATTTCGCGCCCTCGGGTAAACCCGCGTTAACCGTGCGCGTGATCACACTGCGTCAGCCGTGACGAAGGCGTTACGCGTCAGTATCTTGGGCTCAAACCCTGGATCGCAGAGACGTGGCAGCGTTGCGTTCAGACCCTCATCGCAGCAAAGGGGCTACGAAAATGACCAACGTGATCGTCGCGGGCGCGCGCACCCCCATGGGCCGCCTGCTCGGCTCGCTGAAGGGCTTCTCCGGAGCGGACCTGGGCGGCTTCGCCATCAAGGAGGCGCTCTCCCGGGCCGGGATCACCGGCGGCCAGGTCCAGTACGTGATCATGGGCCAGGTGCTGCAGGCCGGCGCCGGCCAGATGCCCGCCCGTCAGGCCGCGGTCAAGGCCGGGATCCCGATGAGCGTCCCGGCCCTGACCGTCAACAAGGTCTGCCTCTCCGGGCTGGACGCCATCGCCCTGGCCGACCAGCTGATCCGCGCGGGCGAGTTCGACATCGTGGTGGCCGGCGGCCAGGAGTCCATGACCAACGCGCCGCATCTGCTGCCCAAGTCCCGCGAGGGCTACAAGTACGGCGCGATCGAGCTGCTCGACGCGATGGCCTACGACGGCCTCACCGACGCCTTCGAGTCCATCCCCATGGGCGAGTCCACCGAGAACCACAACGGCCGCCTCGGCATCGACCGGGCCTCCCAGGACGCCATCGCCGCGCGCTCGCACCAGCTGGCTGCCGCCGCGGCGAAGAACGGGGTGTTCGACGCGGAGATCGTCCCGGTGGAGATCCCGCAGCGACGGGGCGAGCCGGTGGTCTTCAGCACCGACGAGGGCATCCGTCCGGAGACCACCGTGGAGGCGCTGGCCAAGCTGCGTCCCTCCTTCACCAAGGACGGCACGATCACCGCGGGGTCCGCCTCGCAGATCTCCGACGGTGCGGCCGCGGTCGTGGTGATGAGCAAGGCCAAGGCCGAGGAGCTGGGGCTGTCCTGGATCGCCGAGATCGGCGCCCACGGCAATGTGGCCGGCCCTGACAACTCGCTGCACTCCCAGCCCTCCAACGCGATCCTGGCCGCGCTGGCCAAGGAGGGGCTGACCGTCGACGACCTCGACCTGGTCGAGATCAACGAGGCGTTCGCCGCCGTCGCCGTGCAGTCGGTCAAGGACCTGGGGATTTCCCTCGACAAGGTGAACGTCAACGGCGGGGCCATCGCGCTGGGTCACCCGATCGGGATGTCCGGTGCGCGGCTGGTGCTCTCGCTGGCCCTGGAGCTGAAGCGGCGCGGCGGCGGCGTCGGCGCGGCGGCGCTGTGCGGTGGCGGCGGGCAGGGCGACGCCCTGATCGTGCGCGTGCCCTGAGGTTCCGGCTTCGGCGGAGGCGGCAACGCCCGTGGGAGATTGGCTGATATGGACGTCGGCACACTGGTCGAGCAGGCGCGGGCGGGTCGGCCCCGGGCCGTCGCCCGGCTGATCTCGTTGGTCGAGGGCGCGGCCCCGGAGCTGCGCGAGGTCATGGCGGCGTTGGCGCCGCTGACCGGGAACGCCTATGTGGTCGGACTGACGGGATCGCCGGGAGTCGGCAAGTCGACCTCCACGTCGGCCCTGGTCAGCGCCTACCGGAAGCTGGGACGGAGGGTCGGCGTGCTCGCCGTCGACCCCTCGTCGCCGTTCTCCGGCGGCGCCCTGCTGGGTGACCGGGTGCGGATGCAGGACCACGCCACCGACCCCGAGGTCTACATCCGCTCGATGGCCACCCGGGGCCATCTGGGCGGGCTGGCCTGGGCGGCCCCGCAGGCCATCAGGGTGCTGGACGCCGCCGGATGCGACGTGGTCCTGGTGGAGACCGTGGGCGTCGGGCAGTCGGAGGTGGAGATCGCGGCCCAGGCCGACACCACCGTCGTGCTGCTGGCCCCCGGAATGGGGGACGGGATCCAGGCCGCCAAGGCCGGGATCCTGGAGATCGGCGACGTCTACGTGGTCAACAAGGCCGACCGCGACGGCGCCGACGCGACCGCCCGTGAGCTGCGGCACATGCTCGGCCTCGGCGAGCCCCGCGCCTGGCAGCCGCCGGTGGTGAAGACCGTCGCCGCCCGGGGCGAGGGCATCGACGAACTGGTCGACGCCCTGGAGAAGCACCGCGCCTGGATGGACGAGCACGGCGAACTCGCCCTCCGCAGGCAGCGCCGCGCCGCCCAGGAGATCGAGTCCATCGCGCTGACCGCGCTGCGCCGCCGCTTCGACCACCTGCACGGCGACCAGCGGCTACCGGCCCTGGCCCAGAAGGTCGCTGACGGTCAGTCGGATCCCTACACGGCCGCGGACGAGCTGATCGCCGGGATCACCCGGCTCTGACCGCCTGATGGAACGTCAGCCGCGTCCGCGCAGCCCGCGCAGATGGTCCGCGATGGGCGCCAGCGACTCGTACATGGACGAGATCTGCTCCGGTTCGAGCCGGTCGATGAAGTGCTCGCGCACGCTCCGGACATGGTGCGGAGCGACCTGACGCATCGTCTCCCAGCCGTGCTCGGTCAGCACCGCGTAGAGCCCGCGCCGGTCGCCCGGGCAGCCCTCTCGGGTGACCAGGCCGGCCGCCTCCATGCGGGTGATCTGGTGCGAGAGGCGGCTCTTGGACTGGAGCGTCGCCACCGCCAGGTCCGTCATCCGCATGCGGCGCTCGGGGGCCTCGGAGAGCTCGACCAGGATGGTGTAGTCGTTGATGGCCAGGCCGAACGGCTGGAGCCCGCGCTCCATCTGGTAGGCGAGGAGCCGGCCGACCTCCAGATGGGCGCGCCACAGCCGCTGCTCCTCGGCGTTGAGCCAGAGGGTTCCGTCCGCGTCGGGCGGAGACGGAGCCGGAGACAGTGCCGTTCTCGCGCTGGTGTCCATGGAAGAAATGATACCTGTGGATGTTGAATGTTGTACTAATTTTTAGTACGGGTCAGAAGCCCAACTGCCGGCCCAGCGCGCCCAGACCCGGCGGCAGCTGGCCGGCCTGCTGCGGGACCGCGCCGCCGGGGATGCCGGGTTCGTCCGCCACCAGGCCGGTGGCCAGTTCGGCCATCAGCACCTCTGTGGACTGGAGCAGGACCTGGCCGGCGCCCACGAACTCGAACTGGTGCTCCTCGCCGGAGGCGCCGCCGATACCGGTGAGCCGGCGCACCCCGCCGAGGACTCCGCGCATATAGGCGTGGTCGTAGTGATGGCAGGGGGAAGGGCAGTCGGCCCAGCCGACGAGGGCCTGCGGGTCCACCCGAACGGGTGGCTCCACGAAGTGGACGGGCCCGTTGGAGGCGGCGACGAACCTGCCCGTGCCGATCAGGGTCAGGAACCCGGGAATGATCGACTGCTTCAGCGCGAGAGTCGGCGCGTAGGCGAGCAGATTGCCGGAGCGCACCGTCAGGTTGCCCTCCTCCAGGTCGTACGAGTTCACGTCGTAGGCCCGGTCCGCCAGGATCATGTGGCCCTGGCCCTCGGCGACCACCCAGTCGGCGGCGTGGGTGGGGGAGTGGAAGCTGCTGGAGATCAGCGAGTCGAGCGGGCCGTAGCCGATGGGGTGGAAGGTGATGTTGCCGTAGTAGGCGACCATCTTCCCCTTCTGCAGGAACCAGCGGCCGTTGAGGGCGACGGAGAAGGCGTAGGGGTTGACGTTGTCGTCGGCGGGGAGCGTCGAGGGGTCCCAGACGACGGGGCCGGTGCCGGTGTTCACAGCTTCTCCTCGCTGGCCTGGACGAAGACCGTTCCGTTGCCGGTCAGTTCGAGCTGGAAGGCTTCGCCGGAGCCCCGGCCGACCGCCTCGCGCCAGCCGATGGAGGTGCTGACCCTGCTCTGCACCTCGCCGCGGTGGGCGACATAGGCCTGCGGATCGACGTGCACGGGGTGGTTGGGGGTGATCGGGATCTCGAAGACCCCGCCGTGGGCGAGCACCGCCGCGGCGCCGTGGCCGGTGAGGGTGGTGGTGAACAGGCCCTGACCGGTGGCCTGGCCGCGGATGATGCCGCGCAGCCCGCCCTGGGAGCCCATGAACATGGTGGACTGCTGCAGCGATCCCTCGAACACCAGCAGCCGGTCTGCCTCCACATAGAGGGTGTCGCCGGAGAGCTGGATCACATGGATGTGGTGGCCGCCGTGGCCGAACATCGCGCTGCCGCTGCCCTCGACCGTCATCAGCGGGGTGTCCTCGTTGGCGAGGCGGCGGCCGAGCATGGAGCCGATGCCGCCCTGGCCGCCCATGATGTCGGGGGTGAAGGTGACGTTGCCGCGGTAGGCGAGCATCGCGCCGCGCTGGCTGAAGAGGCGCTGGCCGGGGACGACCGCGGCCTCCACCATCTTGCTGTTGATCTGGGTGAACATTTAGGCGTCACCTGCGAAGGTCCGGCGCTCGGAGGGCTGGACGTAGACCAGTCCGTCGCCCTCGAACTCGATCTGGAAGCTCTCGCCGCCGGTCTCGCCGACCAGGGCGCGCCAGGTGACGTCGGTGCGGAAGCTCTGCTTGAGGTTGCCGGTGTGCGCGACGTACGCGCCGGGGTCGACCCGCAGCGGCAGGCCGGGGGCGACCCGCAGGATGACGGCGGGGCCGTCGGAGGTGACGGCGGCCCAGCCCTGGCCCTCCACCTTGGTGGTGAAAAGACCGTGGCCCTCGGAGGCGCCGCGCAGCCCGGTGAACTCGGTGCCGGTGCGCAGCGTCGCCTCGGTGCAGAGCAGATTGCTCGCCTCGACGTGCAGCCGCTCGCCGGAGAGCCGGACCAGGTTGATCTCGGTGGCGCGTTCGGCGAACCAGCAGGTGCCCTGGCCCTGGACCTCCATCACGGTCATCTTCTCGCCGGTGATCCGACGGGTGACCAGGCCGCGCAGACCCTCCCCGCCGCCGGTCATCCGTTTGAAGGTCATCTGGCCGTCGTAGGCGACCATCGAGCCGTTACGGGCCTTCACGCTGTCGCCGGCGAGATCCACCGCGAGCACGCGTGAGCCCTGCATTCGAAACTGAGCCACGGGCACACCGTAATGGGGCCGGTGCGGCGTTGTCAGGTGCGGGCGTGGTCGCCGGCGGAGGTCTCCACCTCCAGCAGCGAGGCGCTGTGCCGCTCCGCCTCGTACTTCGCGGCGCCGCCGCGGAGCCCGAACAGTCGCTTCGCCAGCAGCAGGTAGACCACGGCGAGGATGTTGATCAGCAGCGTCACCAGTTTGAGCCAGCTGACCTTGTCGGTCAGCTCGTAGATCTCCAGCGGCAGGAACGCGGCGGTGGCGACGACGGTGAGGTACTCGGCCCAGCGCTTGGCGGCCCACAGGCCGAAGGCCTCGACGATCTCGATGACGGCGTAGACGAACAGCGCGACGGCGGTGATCTCCAGCGTGGAGTGCTTGTAGCTGAAGGTCTTCTGGATGGTGCCCACGATCGGGGAGTTGTTGAGGTCGTAGTGGAAGTGCTGGGCGATCGGCTGGAACAGGGTGAGGTTGTCGTTGAAGAACTGCTGCACCGAGGTCTGGCTGTTGCTGAACTTCCAGACCGCTATGGCCACCAGGACGATGAACACGCCGCGGACCATCCGCTCCACGGCGAGGACCCGGAGGATGAACAGGTCGCGCAGCGCCCTGCCGCGGGGGACCAGCGGGGCGTCCTCTGCCTTGCCGCTGCCGTGCGGCTCGCCGAGGACGAAGTCGCCGCAGCGCAGGCAGCGCCAGGCGTCACCGAGGGCGGTGTCGGCGTGCAGTCGCTCGTGGAAGCGCGGCTCGGTGGGTGCGTAGGTGATGTGTCCGCGCCGTGAGCAGGTACGCCGGTTCCAGTCCCAGTTCATTGAGTCCCCCGTAGAAGGCCGATGGCGAGGCAAGAATATCGGTCGGCGCTCCGATCCATAGGGGGGCGACCCCCCGGACCCCCACGTGACCCCGCGACGGCGGGCGTCCGGGGCGGCGGTCGGCGGTGTACGGGGCTGGGCGATACTGGACCGCGTCGTCTTGCTTCCCGAAGGGTTCCCCGTGAAGAACAGTGCCGTCCACCGCCTGCGCCTGGTGTCCATGCCGGAGGGGCTCTCCTTCGTGCTGCTGCTGGTCTGCACGGTGCTGAAGTACACGACCTCGTTCAACGCGGTGCCGGTGCTGGGGATGCTGCACGGCATCCTCTTCATCTTCTACGTGGTGTTCGCGCTGTGGGCCTGGTATGCGCAGCAGTGGACCTTCCGGCACGCCGCCTGGGTGCTGGTGCTCTCGGTCATCCCCGGCGGAGGCTTCTACGCCGAGCGACTCATGGCCCGGGAGGAGCGGGAGGGCTTGGAAACCCCTGCCGTCGCGGTCTGACCCTGACGGTACGGTAAGAACGTGCCCAAGCCGCTGAGCCTCTCCTTCGATCCCATCGCCCGTGCCGACGAGCTGTGGACGCGGCGCTGGGGCGCCGTGCCGTCGATGGCGGCGATCACGTCCGTCATGCGGGCCCAGCAGATCCTGCTGGCGCAGGTGGACGCGGTGGTGAAGCCGTACGGGCTGACCTTCGCCCGGTACGAGGCGCTGGTGCTGCTCACCTTCAGCCAGGCCGGCGAGCTGCCGCTGTCGAAGATCGGCGAGCGGCTGATGGTGCATCCGACCAGCGTCACCAACACGGTGGACCGGCTGGAGCGGTCCGGGCTGGTCGCCCGCCGGCCGAACCCGATGGACGGGCGCGGCGTGCTGGCCGCGATCACCGAGCGGGGCCGGAAGGTCGTGGAGGACGCGACCCGCGACCTGGTGGCGATGGACTTCGGGCTGGGGAGCTACGACGAGGCCGGCTGCCGGGAACTGTTCGAGATGCTGCGTCCGCTGCGGGTCGCTGCGGGGGACTTCGCCGAGCCCGTGGTGGAACCCGGGGCGGTGTGAGAGATCCACTTTTCGGTGGCTACGCTCTCTCCCATGAACAAGTCGAACCCCCTGCTGACGGCGTACCGGGTGCTGGCGTATGTGACCGGCGTCGGACTGATCCTGCTGTGCGCCTCCTGCATCGCCTGGTACGGCTTCGGCGTGGGCCAGACGGCGGTGATGGTCGTCGGGACCATCCACGGCTGGGCGTTCATGGCCTACGCGGTGGTCGCCTTCACTGTGGGCAACAAGCTCGGTTGGCCGTTCGGCCGGATGGCCTGGGTCATCCTGGCGGGGACCATCCCGACCTGCTCGTTCATCGCCGAGCGCCGGGTGATGGCCGACATCCGCGCGCAGGTCGCCGACGGCGGGTCGAAGCCGCTGGTCAACGCCTGACCCTGAGAGTCTGAGGAGCGCGTCCCTTCGGGGCGCGCTCTTTTTCCGGTATAAATTTAGTAGGACATCCTAGTAGTTTGGGGCCGGGCTGATGGACGCACGTGAACGGTGGCAGCAGCGGTACGACGGCGCGCGGAAGCGCGACGCGGACTTCACCACGCTGAGCGGCGATGAGGTCGATCCGGTGTACGGGCCTGCGGACGGCGTCGTGCCGGAGGGGATCGGGTGGCCGGGGGAGTACCCGTTCACCCGTGGGCTGTACGCCACCGGGTACCGGGGGCGGGCCTGGACCATCCGCCAGTTCGCCGGGTTCGGCAATGCCAGGCAGACCAATGAGCGCTACCGGATGATCCTGGACGCCGGCGGCGGCGGCCTGTCCGTCGCCTTCGACATGCCCACCCTGATGGGGCGTGACTCCGACGACCCGCGCGCCCTGGGCGAGGTCGGCCACTGCGGCGTGGCCATCGACTCGGCCGCGGACATGGAGGTGCTCTTCGCCGGGCTGCCGCTGGGCGAGGTCACCACCTCGATGACCATCTCCGGGCCGGCCGTGCCGGTGTTCTGCATGTACCTGGTCGCGGCGGAGCGGCAGGGGGTCGACCCGGGCGTGCTCAACGGCACGCTGCAGACCGACATCTTCAAGGAGTACATCGCCCAGAAGGAGTGGCTGTTCGGCCCCGAGCCGCATCTGCGGCTGATCGGCGACCTGATGGAGTACTGCGCCGAGCGGATCCCGGCGTACAAGCCGCTGTCGGTCTCCGGCTACCACATCCGCGAGGCCGGCTCGACGGCCGCGCAGGAGCTGGCGTTCACGCTGGCGGACGGCTTCGCCTATGTGGAGCTGGGGCTCTCCCGGGGGCTGGATGTGGACGTCTTCGCCCCCGGGCTGTCCTTCTTCTTCGACGCGCACCTCGACTTCTTCGAGGAGATCGCCAAGTTCCGTGCGGCGCGCAGGATCTGGGCGCGGTGGCTGAAGCAGCGCTACGGCGCCAGGACGGACAAGGCGCAGTGGCTGCGGTTCCACACCCAGACGGCCGGGGTCTCGCTGACCGCGCAGCAGCCCTACAACAATGTGGTCCGCACCGCGGTGGAGGCGCTGTCGGCGGTTCTCGGCGGCACCAACTCGCTGCACACCAACGCCCTGGACGAGACCCTGGCGCTGCCCTCGGAGCAGGCGGCGGAGATCGCGCTGCGCACCCAGCAGGTACTGATGGAGGAGACCGGCGTCGCCAATGTCGCCGACCCGCTGGGCGGTTCCTGGTACGTGGAGGCGCTGACCGACCGGATCGAGGCTCAGGCCGAGGCGATCTTCCAGAAGATCCAGGACATGGGCGAGCCCGGGCATCCGGTGGGCCCGATGACGGCCGGGATCCTGCGCGGCATCGAGAACGGCTGGTTCACCGGGGAGATCGCCGAGGCGGCCTTCGTCTACCAGCAGGCGGTGGAGAAGGGGGAGAAGCGGGTGGTCGGCGTCAACTGCCACACCGGCAGCGTCACCCCGCCGCTGGAGATCCTGAGGGTCAGCCATGAGGTGGAGCGCGAGCAGGTGCGCGAGCTCGCGTCGCGCCGCGCCGCGCGGGACGAGGCGGCAGTGCGGGCCGGTCTGGACGCGATGCTGGCGGCGGCGCGGGACGGCAGCAACATGCTGCCGCCGATGCTGGACGCGGTACGGGCCGAGGCCACCCTCGGCGAGATCTGCGACGTGCTGCGGGAGGAGTGGGGGACCTACACCGAGCCGGCCGGGTTCTGAGGCCCCTTCAGTGGAGTCGAGGCCAGCGGAAGCGCCGTCAGCGGGGCCAGCAGCAGGGTGGTGAAGCGGCTGATCCACTCCGGGTCCGCGCACTCGCCGCTGACCAGCATGCGGTGCTCGACCGTGCCCGCGATGGTGTCGAAGATGATGTCGACGTCCTCGCGGGCCGCCTCGGGGCTGGCGTCCGCGGCCAGTTCGCCACGGGCCTGTGCGGCCGCGCGGCCCTGGTGGACCAACCGTTTCTGCGGATGGATGATCGCCTCGCGGACCCGCTGCCGCAACGCGGGGTCCCGGCTGGCCTCGGCGAACAGCGCCAGCAGCGCGGCCTGGCTCTCCGGGCGCGCCAGCAGGTCGGCGAACTGCCGCACCACGGACTCGATGTCGGCCCGCAGGCTACCCAGGTCGACCATCTCCAGCTCGTCGAACAGCACCGCGACGGCGTCCACGACCAGTTCGTTCTTGGAAGGCCAGCGCCGGTAGAGCGTCGTCTTCGCCACTCCGGCGCGGGCCGCGACATCCCCCATGGTCACCCCGCCCCAGCCGAGTTCCGCCAGCGCGACCCTGGTGGCGGCGAGGATCGCCACGTCCGCGTCGGCGCTGCGGGGACGGCCTTTGCGCGGGGCGGTGGCTTCGGTCATGGGGGTTCCTCGCGATGGTGGGGTCAACGGAGGTTATCCGAGTCGGCTGAGCGGCTGGGAACACCCGGGTGTGTCGGAGTGGTGCAGTTCACGTCGGAGTGCGTGCATCCAGGGGCGGTCGGGATATACGCTACGACTCGTAGCGAAAGATGTGACAACCACGCTGCCGCGCGGATGGGGATCCGCGCAGGGAAAGTCATGGGTCGGGCGATTCACACTGGAGCGCGCGGACGGGGGAGGATAGGGCCATGCAGCCACGGAACATGTCCATGCGCGGCGCGGTCGACCTCGCCGCGGTGAAGGCGGCGGCGGAGGCCGCCGAGAAGGCGGAGCAGGCCCGCGCAGCCCGCGCCCGCCAGGCCCAGGAGGGCGGCGGCGAGGCCCCGTCAGCCGGGCCCCTGGTCTTCGATGTGAGTGAGGCCGAGTTCGAGGCGGAGGTCGTCCCGCTCTCCGCCGAGGTGCCGGTGGTACTGGACTTCTGGGCCGAGGGGTACGCCCCCGCCGAGGAGCTCAACCCGGTGCTGGAGAAGCTCGCCGCCGAGTACGACGGCCGCTTCGTGCTGGCCAGGGTCGATATCAGGAACAGTCAGAACCTCGCCCGCCAGCTCCAGATCCGGGATCTGCCGACGGTGCTCGCGGTCGTCGCGGGCCAGCTCGTCCCGCTGTTCGAGGGGCCGGCCCAGGAGGCCGAGATCCGGCAGCTGCTGGACCAGCTGATCACCGTCGCCGAGCAGCGCTTCGGCATCGTCGGCGAGGTCGGCGCCCGGTCCGGCGGTGCGGTCGGGGAGCCCGTGGAGCGTCCCGAGCCGGCCGATCCGGCGATGTCCGCTGCGCACGACGCGCTGGACCGGGGCGACCTCGGCGGCGCGATCCAGGCGTACCGCAATGTGCTGTCCGACCGTCCGGCCAGCGTCGAGGCCAAGCTGGGCCTGGCGCAGGCGGAGCTGCTGCAGCGGGTGCAGGGCATGGACCCGCAGGCCGTACGCACGGCCGGGGCCGAGCGGCCGGACGACATCGCGGCCCAGCTGGCGGCGGCCGACCTGGACCTGGTCGGCGGCCATGTCGAGGACGCCTTCGGGCGGTTGGTCGACCTGGTGGGCCGCACGTTCGGCGACGACCGGGACCAGGTTCGGCAGCATCTGCTGGGTCTGTTCGAGGTCATCGGGGCCGAGGACCAGCGCGTGGTGAAGGCGCGGGGAGCACTGGCACGCAAGCTGTTCTGACGGCCCTGCGCCGACTCCTGGGGAGCCTGGAGATTTGACGACAAAGCCGTGACCGGTGGTCGTGTTTACCAAATCTTGACATGCGGCGGCCATGGTCACGGGGAGTGGCCGTCGCCGCCGCTTTTCTTCGGTTCTGTCACGTTTGCCCGCGTGTCGAACCTTCGCACCGTCACTCCTCGTCATGCACCCGCTGTTCGACCGGTCGCTTGAGTTCACCCACTCCTTACTCGCCAGTAATGAACTACTTGTGCAGCGGCCCCGTTTGGACCAACATCGGGCACGCCCGGTCCTTGTCCACCGCCCCGACCGCCAGTCGGGGGAGCGGATACGGAATCCCCACCGGGCAGGGGCCGGCGATCCGGTCTCTTGAGGACAGGGGGGTCTCCAGCCCCGACCGGTGGAGCCTGTCCTCACACGGCCGGGCACCCAGCACGGCATGTGGTTGTCGCTCGGGGGTGATCGCCGATGCTGCCGATCAGAGAATTCGTGCTCACGAGCTCATGCACGCAGCCGACGCGCTCCCCTTCCCGAGGACGTAGCTCTTCTCCCCATCCCAGGCCGGGGCCCAAGCGGGGCAGGCCGGAGATGTACGTCCGAGAAGGAGGACCTCGTTATGTCCCAGACTTTCGGCAGGACTCGCTGGAAGCGGTTCGCCATTGTCATGGTTCCGACCATCGCCGCCACGGCTGCGGTCGGCGTCAGCATCGCCCAGGGCGCGCTCGCCGCGTCGTTCAGCGTCTCCGGGCAGCAGTTCAAGGTGTCGGCCGGAAAGCTGGTCGGTCAGGGCTTCACCCAGTACGGCACCGTCCTGTCGCATGACACCAGCCAGGCGACCAACGCCAACACGGCTGTCCCGGTTGCTGTTTCGGGCTTCAGCACGGCCACCATCAACCAGCTGTGCCAGTCGGTGGCCTTCCCCACCCCGTTCGGCAACTACACGCTCACCATCAACGCCGGTGGCACGTACGACGCGGCGAGCGACACCGCCACTGGGCCCGTGGTCAAGGCCTCGAACCTGTACATCGACATGACCGACCTCAAGGCCGACACCGCGACGTTCAACGACATCAACATCGGTGTTGCGACCGGCGCGCTCGGCGGGGCGGGGACCCACAGCGGCGACGCGACCAACCCGGGCGCCTTCGCTCAGGAAGCCGGCTCGGCGACGCTGACCGGCGTCCAGCAGACCGCGTGGGCGACTTCCGCCTCCACGTTCTCGCTGAACGGTCTGCACATGTCCCTCGCTTCGGGTTCCACGGGCTGCTTCTGATCCGCTGAGGCGCGCCGGTCCACCCCCGGCCCTCCGCAGGACGCAGAACGGCTCCGCACCACACTGGCGGGGAGGGGCTCCGGTCCCTCCCCGCCGTGTTCCCACGGCCCATGCACCACTCTCCAGCCCAATGCACTACTCCAGCAGGGAGTCGCCACGTGACGAGCGCGACCGTACCGGCGCGGCCCGAGCCCGGGAACGCCTTCGCCAAGGGACGCCGGGCCTTCCGGAACTGGCGTCGCAGCCGCCCTTTCTGGGGCGGACTGCTCGTTGCCCTGGCCAGCCTGCCGATCATGTACTTCCCGTACAACGACCTGAGCGTCGGCGCCCTGCGCATCCATATGGCGACTACGGCTGGTGCCGGCGCTGCCGTGATCGGACTGCTGCTGCTGGCCCTCGGCATCTCGGTCTGGTTCCAGCCGCTGATCCGGATCTTCGCGGGCATCGCCGCCATCGTGCTGGCGCTGGTGTCCCTGCCGGTCTCCAACTTCGGCGGCTTCGGCCTGGGCCTGTTCCCCGGGCTGATCGGCGGAGCGCTGGTGTGCTCCTGGGCGCCCAACAAGGAGCAGCCCGAGGAGACCGCAGCAGCAGCCGAGGACGGCGACGCGGAGGAGGACGAGGAGGAAGAGGTGAAGCTCAACCAGCTGATGGCCGAGGAGGACGTCCGGCCCGCTGCTGAGCCCGCCAAGCCCGCCGAGGAGGAGACGACAAGTGAGTGACCCCGACTCCACCCGGTCGGACCGTCCCACCGACGCGGAGCAGATCCAGCGTCGTTCCGGCGCCCGCCATGCGGCCCCGAGGCCGACCGTGCGGGACCGGATGCAGCTTCCGGTCGGGCGGGTACTGGCCATGACCGCGGTGCCGACCGCGCTGCTGGTGGGTTCGATCGCCCCCAAGGTGGCCTTCGCCGCCGACGTGTCCAAGACCACCGCCACGAGCAGCACCGCGTCGGCGACCAGCGCGAGCGGCACGGGCGCGAACTGCACCACGAGCTCCCCGACGACGACGTCCAGCAGCGCCGCGAGCAGTGCCGCCAAGACTGCCAGGACGGCGACGTCCAGCGCGTCCGCGTCGGCCGCGCAGAAGCAGTCGTCGGCGAGCAAGAAGACCAGCACCACAACCACGACTTCGTCGACGTCGGGTACCGCGGTCACGCCCAGTGCGTCGGCCTCGGCGACCCCGTCGGCCAGCGCGTCGCCGAGTGCGTCGGCCAGTGCGTCGGCCGGAGGGCTGCTGGGTCTGCTCGACGGTCTCGGCAACCTGCTGACCGGCAACCACGCCGCGGCCGCGACCACCACTGCGTCCGCCAGCCCCACAGCCACGGCCACGACCTCGGCCACGTCGACGGCCACCTCCGCACCGCGGGCCGCCGCCGCCGCGACTGCTTCGGCAAGCCCGTCGGCGAGTGCCTCCGCGTCTTCGGCCACCGCCTCGCCCAGCGCCTCCAGCTCGGCCGGCGCCACGGCCAAGCCCAGCAGCACAGCGTCGAGCGCGGCGGCCAGCCCGACGGCGAGCGCCTCCGCGAACCCGAGCTCCTCGGCCGCCGCCGCGGCGAACCGGCTCTGCAATGCCAGCAAGCTGGCCGCTCCGCTGGAGACCCTGCCCGCGGGGACCTTCCCGGTGGACCCGTGGACCCTGAAGACCAGCCGACTTGAGCTGATCAACACTCAGTTCTGGGGTGTGAAGACGGTCCACACGGCCGGCGGCGACGTCCGGGTGCTGAAGTTCACCGCCCAGCAGGTGAACATCGACAACCTGGACATGTCCGCACCGCAGGACGGCCGGAAGCTGCACGTCCAGGGCGGTTCGGGGACGACCTCCACGATGCGCGGGGGCACCGTCACGATGTACGTGACCAGCCTCTCCGGGACCCTGTCCAAGGCCGAGGGCATTCCGCTGGCCTGGCTGAACGTCAGCCTCACGCTGACCCCGGACACCCTGCCGGCCTGGCTGTACGACCTGATCGGCGCGGTGCCGATCCCGCTGACGCTGGAGCTGACCAACGCCACCGCGATCCAGGCGGGGCAGACCGGCGGCAATCTGACCATCCCTGGGATGCACCTGTACTACACCCCGCTGAGCTGACCATCCCCCCACCCTGGTCGGCGCACGACGAAGGGCCTGTCCGGATCGGCCGGACAGGCCCTTCGTCGTACTGCGGTGGTGTCGTGCGGCTCCCGCGTGGGCGTCAGCGCCGCCCGCCGCTGCCGCTCTCGCCCAGGTGGTGCACCCGGAGCATGTTGGTGGTGCCGGACACGCCGGGGGGCGAACCCGCGGTCACGATCAGGGTGTCGCCGTCGCTGTAGCGGCCCAGACTCTGGACGGCCCCGTCGACCTGGTCGACCATCGCGTCGGTGGTGCCGACCTGCGGGGTCACAAAGGTCTCCACGCCCCAGCTGAGGGTGAGCTGGTTGCGGGTGGCGGCGTCCGGTGTGAAGGCCAGCACCGGGATCGGCGAACGGTAGCGGGACAACCGGCGGGCGGTGTCACCGGACTTGGTGAAGGCCACCAGGGCCTTGGCGCCGAGGAAGTCGCCCAGCTCGCAGGCGGCGCGGGCGACGGAGCCGCCCTGGGTGCGCGGCTTGCGGCCCGGGTTCAGCGGCTGGAGGCCCTGCGACAGCAGCTCCTCCTCGGCCGCCTCGATGATCCGCGACATGGTCTGCACGGTCTCGATCGGGAACTTGCCCACGCTGGACTCGGCGGACAGCATGACCGCGTCCGCGCCGTCCAGGATGGCGTTGGCGCAGTCGGAGGCCTCGGCGCGGGTGGGGCGCGAGGCGGTGATCATCGACTCCATCATCTGGGTGGCGACGATGACCGGCTTGGCGTTCCGGCGGCACAGGGTGATCAGGCGCTTCTGCACCAGCGGCACCCGCTCCAGCGGATACTCGACGGCGAGGTCGCCGCGGGCCACCATCACCGCGTCGAAGGCCAGGACGATCTCCTCCATGGCCTCCACCGCCTGCGGCTTCTCGACCTTGGCGATGACCGGGACGCGGATCCCGACCGCGTCCATGACCTCGTGGACGTCCTTGATGTCCGCGGCGTTGCGCACGAACGAGAGGGCCACCATGTCGACGCCGAGGGCCAGCGCGAAGCGCAGGTCCTCCTTGTCCTTCTCGGACAGGGCGGGGACGTTGACGGCTGCTCCGGGCAGGTTGATGCCCTTGTTGTTGGAGAGGACGCCGCCCTCGACGACGCGGGTGACCACGCGGGGGCCGTCGACGCTGACGACCTCCAGGGCGACCACGCCGTCGTTGATCAGGACCGGGTCGCCGGGCTTCACGTCGCCGGGCAGGCCCTTGTAGGTGGTGCCGCAGATGTGCTGGTCGCCCGGGACGTCCTCGGTGGTGATGGTGAAGGTGTCACCGTTCTCCACCGTGACCGGGCCGTTGGCGAAGGTGGCCAGACGGATCTTCGGGCCTTGCAGGTCGGCGAGGACGCCGACGGCGCGTCCGGTCGCTTCGGAGGCGGCGCGTACGTTCTTGTAGCGCTCCTCGTGGTCGGCGTGGACGCCGTGACTCATGTTCAGACGGGCGACGTTCATTCCAGCTTCGATCAGAGCTTTCAACTGTTCGAAGTTGTCCGTCGCGGGACCCAGGGTGCAGACGATCTTGGCTCGGCGCATATGGCTCATTCTATCGGGTCGCCCTTCGGGTGTATTTTCGATCGGTTCGCACGGCTGACCAGTCCTATGCGGCCGGGCTGACCAGGCCGAATGTCTGCTGGGCGATCTCCAGCTCCTCGTCCGTGGGCACTACGGCGACGACGACCCTGGAGCCCTCCCGGGAAACCACCCGGGGCTCCGCGGAGCGCATCGAGTTCAGGGCGGTGTCGAGTTCCAGGCCCAGCGACTCCAGGCCGGACACGGCCGCCTCGCGCACGTCCACGGCGTTCTCGCCGACGCCGGCGGTGAAGGCGATCGCGTCCACCCGTCCCAGCACGGCGTAGTAGGCGCCGATGTACTTGCGCAGCCGGTGGATGTAGATGTCGAAGGCGAGCCGGGCGGCCCGGTCGCCCGCGGCCATCCGGCGGGTGATCTCCCGCATGTCGTTGTCCCCGCACAGGCCGAGCAGCCCGCTGCGGCGGTTGAGCAGGGTGTCGATCTCGTCCACGGAGAACCCGCCGACCCGGTGCAGGTGCAGCAGCACGGCGGGGTCCAGATCGCCCGAGCGGGTGCCCATGACCAGGCCCTCCAGCGGGGTGAGCCCCATCGAGGTGTCCACGCAGACCCCGCCGGCCACCGCGGAGGCGCTGGCGCCGTTGCCCAGGTGCAGCACGATCACATTCACCGCTTCGGGTGACTTTCCCAGGAGTCGGGCGACACGGCGTGACACGTACTGGTGGGATGTGCCGTGGAAGCCGTAGCGGCGGACGGCATAGCGGTCCGCGGTCTCCGTGTCGATGGCGTAGCGGGCCGCGCTCTCCGGCATGGTGGTGTGGAACGCGGTGTCGAACACCGCCACCTGGGGCAGATCGGGACGTAGCTTGCGGGCGACCTCGATGCCGGTGATGTTGGCGGGGTTGTGCAGCGGCGCGAGCGGGACGAGCTCCCGGACGGCGTCCAGCACCTCGTCGGTGATCAGAGTGGGGGCGGTGAAGCGGCTGCCGCCGTGCACCACGCGATGGCCGATGGCGGCGAGCTGCGGGGAGTCCAGGCCCAGGCCGAGCGCGGCGAGCTCGTCGGCGATCCGCGCGAGCGCGGTGGCGTGGTCGGGGCAGCCCCCGTCTTCGGCGGACGCGGCGCCGATGCGCTCGACCAGACCGGAGGCCGGCCGGCCGCCGTCGGCCATGTCGATCAACTGGTACTTGACCGAGGAGGAACCGGAGTTGACGACCAGAACGCGGGAAGCCTCAGTCATGCCGTTGCTCCTTCGTGAGCTCAGCGGCGGCCTGTTGGGCCTGGATGGCTGTGATGGCGACGGTATTGACGATGTCCTGGACCAAGGCGCCGCGGGACAGGTCGTTCACCGGCTTGCGGAGACCCTGGAGCACCGGGCCGACGGCGACCGCGCCGGCCGAGCGCTGCACGGCCTTGTAGGTGTTGTTGCCGGTGTTCAGGTCCGGGAAGATCAGCACGGTGGCGCGCCCGGCGACCTCCGAGCCGGGCAGCTTGGTCGCGGCGACCAGCGGCTCCACCGCCGCGTCGTACTGGATCGGGCCCTCGACCAGCAGGTCCGGGCGCTGCCGGCGGACGATCTCGGTGGCCTTGCGGACCTTGTCCACGTCCACCCCGCTGCCGGAGGTGCCGGTGGAGTAGGAGAGCAGGGCGATCCGGGGCTCGACCCCGAAGCGGGCGGCGGTCTCCGCCGACTGGATGGCGATGTCGGCGAGCTGTTCGGCGTCCGGGTCGGGATTGACCGCGCAGTCGCCGTAGACCAGCACCCGGTCGGCGAGGCACATGAAGAAGACCGAGGAGACGATCGCGGCGCCCGGCGAGGTCTTGATGATCTCGAAGGCCGGGCGGACGGTCGCGGCCGTGGAGTGGACGGCGCCGCTGACCATGCCGTCGGCGAGGCCCTCCTGCACCATCAGGGTGCCGAAGTAGCTGACGTCGGTGACCACGTCCTGGGCCGCCTCCACGGTCATGCCCTTGTGCCTGCGGATCTCGGCGTAGCGCTCGGCGAAGCGGTCCCGCAGGGGGGAGGTGGCCGGGTCGATGATCCGGGCCCGGGCCCGTTGCCCGGCGTTCTCGGCCGTGCGGTCGAGTCCGAGGTCGATGCCGAGCTCGGCCAGCCGCTTGCGGACCGCGTCCTCGCCGCCGAGCAGGGTGAGGTGGCAGACATTGCGGCGCAGCAGGACCTCCGCGGCCCGCAGCACCCGCTCCTCGGTGCCCTCGGGCAGCACGACCTCCCGGAGCCCACCCGTCGCCCGACCACCACCCCCTTCCGCGACGCTTCGCGTCACACCTCCTTCTCCCCGGGCGCGTTCCAGCAGCTCGTGCTCGAACATCATCGGAGTGACCCGCTCGGAGCGGCTCAGCTCGATCCGGCGGGTCAGCTCGGCGGTGTCGACATGCAGCTCGAACAGGCCCAGCGCGGTCTCGGCTTTGCGGGGGCTGGCCGCGGTCAGCTTGCCCTCCAGCGCGGACAGGCCGGTCGCGGTGGCGAAGCTGCCCTCGGGGACCACCGCGACCGGGGTGCCCGGGGCCAGCCGGGCGGCCAGCCGCATCACATCGGCGCCGGGGCTCTGCCCCATCGTCAGCAGCACCCCGGCGATCGGCGGGGAGCCGGCGGCATGGGCGGCCAGCGAGCCGATCAGCAGGTCGGCCCGGTCGCCCGGGGTGATCACCAGGCAGCCCTCGGAGAGGGCGCCGAGGAAGTTGGGCAGCATCGCCCCGCCGAACACGAACCGGCGGACGTCCCTGGCCAGCCCGGAGGCGTCGCCGAGCAGGACCTCGGCGCCGGTGGTGTCGACGACCTGGGCCACGGTCGGCGCGGAGAGCGCCGGCTCGTCCGGGATGACGTAGACGGGTACGTCCGGCCGGGTGGCCAGGCGGCGTTGGACCTCCTGCTTGTCGCGTCCGGTGACCCGGTTGGCGACCATGGCCAGAATGCTGCAGCCCAGGTCGGAGTAGGCGCGGTGGGCGTTGCGCACCTCGGCGACGACGGTGTCGGCGCTCTCCCGGTGGCCGCCGACCACCGGCAGCACCCAGGCGCCGAACTCATTGGCCAGCCGGGCGTTGACGGCCAGTTCGTCCGGGATGTTGGTGTCGGCGAAGTCGGTGCCGAGCACCAGCACCGTCTGGCACTGGCGCTCCAGCTCCCGGAACCGGTCGACCAGCGTCCCGATCAGCTCGTCCGGGCCGCGCTCGGCCTGCAGCGCGGCGGCCTCGTCGTAGCTGAGGCCGTACATCTCCTCGGACGCGAGGTCGATCCGATAGCGGCCGCGCAGCAGTTCCACCACATGGTCGGTGCGCGAGTGCGTCAGCGGGCGGAAGACCCCGACCCGGTCGACCTGACGGGTCAGCAGTTCCATGACCCCCAGTTCGACCGCCTGACGGCCGTCCCCCCTGCCGATCCCGGTCACATAGACACTGCGCGCCACAGGGGGCACTCCGTTCGCTCTGCCTGGCCACTGATGGACGGGCCCGGCGCGGACGATGCCCTACCGGCCCCGCTCAACGAGCCTACCTTCGCACCGGTGACCGGGGTACGCCCGGCGGGGGCTCCGGTCAGCGGGCCAGCTGGGCGCGCCAGTGGTCGAACAGCGACTCGGGGTTGCCGGTGTAGGACCAGGGCACCCGGGTGGGCCGGTCCCCCAGGTGGCGGAACACCTCGGCGGCCTCGTCGGAGAGCCCGGCGTAGACCAGCCCGTGCGCCAGCATATTGAGGTCGGCCACGTCCTGGGCGTACTCCATGCCGCTGCGGTGCGCGATCCACTGCCGCATGGTGCTGTGCAGCGCCTGCACCGCGACCTCGTGGTTCCAGTGGTAGGTCAGGCCCACCGCGGCGGTGCCCTCGGTGTCGACCCGCTGGCGGTAGTGCTCCGCCCGGGCGGCCTGGGTGAGCGCGGCCAGCGGGGATCCGTGCGGTGCGAAGGCGGCGCTGTCGCGGGCGAAGTTGTACATCTCGCCGTGCGATCCGTGCCAGCGTGCGGAGAGGTGGCGCAGCACCTGGTGGTGGCCCTCGCGGCTGTAGGGGTCGCGGGCCTGCAGCTCGCGCCACCAGTGCCAGACATGAGGATGGCCCTGGCCGTAGAGGCGGGCCAGGGTCATCAGGGACACCCAGGGCAGCGGGTCCGCGGGATTGCGTTCGGATGCCTGCAGGCAGATCCGGGCGGCGCGGTCGAGATGGGAGCGGTCCAGGCTGTCCTCGGAGGCGGGTGGCGCGCCCTGGGTCCGGTTGGTCTCGGCGACCGCCGAGAAGATCCGCATCACCTCGGTCTCGGCCCGCAGCACCAGCGCGTCCGGATTGTCCGGCTCGGCGGACTGCCAGGTCTCCACCGTGCGTATACCGGCCGCGGCGTCGGCGAGCAGTCGGACCCGGTGGGTGCGCCGGTCCCAGTCCCGGCCGGTGTCCCTGAGCAGGTCCCGGGCACCCTGCCAGCGGCCCACCACCAGGTCCTGCCGGGCGGTGGCGAGCGCCGCGTCGCCGTAGGTGGGGTCGAAACGTACGGCGGTGGTGGTGCGTCTCTTTGCTCTTGCCATAGGAGGGACCGCTTCTCGTCGGGAGTCGGTAGAGCTACGTCCGAGGGGTCGAGCAGCTTGTCGAACACGGGGCGGAAACGTCGACAGCGGGTGCCGGAACCGGACGAACCGGATCCGACACCCGCAGATGCTACTGGCTGTGTGTAAACGCGTGGTGACTGTGCCCAAATCTGACGCCTGATCAGATATCTGTGGCCAGCCCGCCTCCGCTGCTGCCGGTGCCGGCGGCGGTCAATGTGCTCTCCCCGTACAGGGCGTCGACCTCGTCCGAGGCGGTCGCGTCGAGGCGGACGGCGCCGGGGCGGTAGTAGTCGCTGCCGTTGGCCCAGTAGTAGGCCATCGGGATGATGCCGATGGCCAGGGCGCCCAGGCCGATCAGGATGGTGGTGAGGTTGAGAGTCATGCAGTTCTCGACGAACAGGAAGGCCATGAAAACGGCGCCGGCCAGCGGCCAGAGGCCGACGAAGATGGCGTTGGAGACGGACTTGAGCACCAGCTTGCGGTAAGCCACCACGACGGCCAGCCCGGCCAGCGCGTAGTAGATCGAGATCTGGAGGCCGATGGCGGCGACCGCGTAGCCCATGATCTTGGTGACGCTGCCGAGCGAGTTGGACGCGACGAACAGGCCCAGGGAGACCACGACGACCACGACGATGGCGACCCACGGGGTCTGCCAGCGGGAGTGCGACTTGCCGAAGGCGGCCGGGATGGTCTTGTCGCGGCCCATGGCGAACAGCGAGCGGGTGACCTGGATCAGGGTGGTCTCCAGGGTGGCGACGGTGGAGAGAACCACCGCGATCACCAGGATCTTGCCGCCGGTGCCCGGCCACACGGTGTTGCCGAGCGTGGTCAGCAGCGGCGCGGAGTTCGGGTCGTTGATGTCCTTCTGACTGATGATCATGTTCACCGCGATGGTGACGATCTCGAACAGTGCGAACACCGCGACGACGCCGACCAGGCCGCCGAGACCGGAGTTCTTCTTGCTGTTGCTGGTCTCCTCGCTGAGGTTGGCGGTGACGTCCCAGCCCCAGAAGTAGAAGGCGGCGATCAGTGCCGCGCCGGCGAAGCCGCTGATCCCGCCGAAGTGGCCGAAGCCCCACAGCCAGGACCAGGAGAAGGTGGCGGCGGAGCCGCCGTGCACCAGGGCAGCGATGCCGAAGACCACCAGGATGGCGACCTCGATGCCCGTCATGATCCACTGGGCGTGCGCGGTGATCCGCGCGCCCAGCAGCACCAGCAGCGCCATCACCAGGAAGGCCACCGAGCCGACGGCGATGCACGCCCAGGTGTTGTGCGCGGCGCTGTCGCTGAACAGCGAGAGGGTGTACTGCCCGGCGGGCAGTGAGCCGGCCACCATGAAGATGGTCGCGGAGACCACCAGTGACCAGCCGCTGAGGAAGCCGAGCGCGGGGTGAAGGGCCCGGCCCACCCAGGAGTAGCTGGCGCCGGCGTTGACGTCCAGCCGGCCGAGGTAGTTGAAGGCCCAGGCGATGCCCAGCATCGGAATCGCGCACCAGAGCAGGGCCGCCGGGCTGACCAGTCCGGCGGCGCCGACCAGGACCGCGGTGGTCGAGGCCAGGGAGTAGGCGGGGGCGCTGCCGGCCAGGGCCATGATGACGGTGTCGAAGCCGCTGAGCACATTGGCCCGCAGGCCGCCTCTGGTCTCGACGGATATGTCGTTGGACAACGTGATGCCTCTCCTGGGGCCGCCGCCGGAGGGTGCGACGCGTCAGGGCGCGGCAACAGGGATTCCCACGGCAGGGGTGCGTACGACAAGGGGTACGTGCGGGTGGTGAGGGGCGTGCGACGCTGCACAGTGCGGCGGTACCGCGGGTTTCGCAGGGGTACGGGGCGTCGCGCCCCGGAAATGTTGCGGGATTGCCGCTTCGGCACCTGTGGGGTCGATGCGTGCCATATGGTGCCCGCCCCCTCGCCCCGCTGGCAATGGTTTGACGGATTTCGTTTACTGATCCTTCACAACTGCTGATTCCGTGCAAGAATTCGTTGATCGCAACTGATTTCGTTGACCTCTGGATGTCAAATGCCTGAAACGCCAAGCGTGGACCTGTCCGGTACCGACCGCACCCGGCTCCGTCGGCTGCGGGAGAACGGACGCACAGACCGTTCCGAACTCGATCTGGTACTGGCCGCGGGCTTCCTCTGTCACCTGGGGGTTCTGGTGGACGGGGCGCCGATGGTCGTCCCCACCGTCTACGGAGCCACGGCGGACACCCTCTATCTGCACGGCTCGGTGGCCAGCCGCAGCCTGGTCGCCGCACCGGAGGCAACGGTCTGCGTGACCGTCACCCATGTCGACGGGCTGGTGCTGGCCCGCTCGGTGTTCGAACACAGTGTCAACTACCGCTGTGCCATGGTCTACGGCGTGCCCCGGTGGGTCACCGACGCGGAGGAGAAGCTGGAGGGGCTGCGGGTGCTGAGCGAGCAGGCGGCCCCGGGGCAGTGGGACTACGCGCGTCGCCCCGACCGCAAGGAGCTCGCCGCGACCACGCTGCTGGCGCTGAGCCTCGACGAGGCGTCGGTGAAGATCAGCGCGGGGCCGCCGGAGGACGGCGACGGACCCGACGCGGAGCTGGGGCTCTGGGCCGGGGAGCTGCCGGTACGGCAGGTGTGGCAGGCGCCGGTGCCCGACCCGGCGCTGCCGCCGGGCATCGCCGTCCCCCCGCACATCGCCGCCATGCACCAGCCGTAGCTAGAGAGCCCACTCCCGCCGCAGCGCGGCGAGGGCGTCGTGGAAGCCGGGGAAGGTCTTGCGGACGCAGCCCGGGTCGTCCAGCGTCACGCCCCCCGGGATGCCGTCCCTGGCCAGGCCCAGCGCCGCGATGGAGAAGGACATGGCGATGCGGTGGTCGCCGTGGCAGGCGACGGCCGCCGGGGTCGGACGGGCGGGCTGGATCTCGATCCAGTCGCGGCCGGCGCTGACCGGGACACCCATCGCCGTCAGGTTCTGCTCGCAGGCGGCGAGCCGGTCGCACTCCTTGACCCGGGTGTTGTAGACGTCCTCGATCCGGACCGGGCCCTCAGCGAAGGGGGCGATCGCGGCGAGGGTGGGGACGGTGTCGGAGATGTCGCGCATGTTCACGGTCACGCCCCGCAGCCGCTCGGGGCCGGTGACGGTGACCGAGTCGGTGCTCAGCTCCACCTCGGCGCCCATCTCCCGGAGCACCTCGGCGAAGCGGATGTCGCCCTGGAGCGAGTCCGAGCCCAGGCCGGGGATGGTGACGGTGCGTCCGGTGAGGGCGGCCGCGGCCAGGAAGTAGCTGGCGGTGGAGGCGTCCGGCTCGATCAGGTAGTCGGTGGCCCGGTAGGGCTGCGGGGGGACGTGGAAGGTGTCGCCGACCCGGCGCGCGTCGTTGCCGAAGCGCCGCATCATGGCCAGGGTCATCTCGACATAGGGGACGGAGACCAGGTCGGAGACGGTGATGCCGAGGCCCTCGGCGGTCAGCGGGCCGACCAGCAGCAGCGCGGTGAGGAACTGCGAGGAGAGCCCGGCGTCCAGGGTGAGCGCGCCGCCCTTGATGCCGTCGGCGCGGACGGTCAGCGGGTGGTGCCCCTCGGCCAGCTCATGCGTGAGATCGACGCCCAGCTCGCGAAGGGCGCCGGTGAGCGGCCCGAGCGGGCGGCGGCGCATCTGCTCGGAGGCGTCGAAGCGGAAGGTGCCGCGGCCCGCGGCGGCCAGGGCCGGCAGGAAGCGCGCGGTGGTGGCGCCGTCGCGGCAGTAGACGTCCGCCTCGGCGACGGCCGGACCGGCCGGGCGGCCCTCGATCGTCCAGGTCTCCGGCTGCCGGTCCAGCCGGTAGCCGAGGGTGGTCAGGCCCTCGGCGAAGCCCTCGCTGTCGTCCGACAGCAACGGTCGGCGCAGCACGGAGCTGCCCTCGGCGGCCGCGGCCAGGAACAGCGCGCGGGCGGTGATGGACTTCGAGCCGGGGATCTGGACGACGGTCATGCGGGAGAGCCTAGAACCGTCGCCGCCATCCGGTCCGGTACGTCCGATGTGCGGACGTACCGGAGCTGGACCGGGATCCGGTCAGGCGGGACTGAGCCAGATGGTGGCCAGCGGCGGCAAGGTGAGCTGGGCGCTGGTATCGCGGCCGTTCCAGGGGGTGGACTCGGCCTTCACCGGGTCGGGGTTGCCGACTCCGCTGCCGCCGTACACCTCTGCGTCGGTGTTGAGCACCTCCAGCCAGACCGAGTCGCGGACGTCGGCCCGCACGGTCGGCAGGCCGATGCGGTAGTCCTCCCGGACCACGGGGGAGAGGTTGGTGACGCTGATCAACGGGCGGCCGTTGCGGTCGGCGCGGACGAAGCTGAAGACGTTGTCCTCCGCGGCGCCGCCGTCGATCCAGGAGAAGCCGGCCGGGTCGGTGTCCAGCTGCCACAGCGCCGGGGCGTCCAGGTAGATCCGGTTGAGGTCGCGGACCAGGTCCTGCACACCGCGGTGGTCGGCCGCGGCCGGCCAGTCGTCCGCCAGGACCCACCACTGCGGGCCGGTGTCGTGGTCCCACTCGGCGCCCTGGGCGAACTCGGTGCCCATGAAGACCAGCTTCTTGCCCGGGTGGGCCCACATGTAGGCCAGGTAGGCGCGGGTGTTGGCGCGCTGCTGCCACCAGTCCCCGGGCATCTTGGACACCAGCGACTTCTTGCCGTGCACCACCTCGTCGTGGGAGATCGGCAGCAGGTAGTTCTCCGAGTACGCGTACACCATCGAGAAGGTCATCTCGTTGTGGTGGTACTTGCGGTGCACCGGCTCGTGGCTCATGTACTGCAGCGAGTCGTGCATCCAGCCCATGTTCCACTTGAGCCCGAAGCCCAGCCCACTGTGCTCGGTGGGGCGGGTGACGCCGGGCCAGGCGGTGGACTCCTCGGCCACCGTCACCACCCCGGGGCAGCGCCGGTAGACGGTGGCGTTCATCTCCTGCAGGAAGCGGACCGCGTCCCAGTTCTCCCGCCCGCCGTCGGCGTTGGGCGACCAGGCGTCACCCTCGCGGGAGTAGTCCAGGTAGAGCATGGAGGCGACCGCGTCCACCCGCAGCCCGTCCACGTGGTACTCCTGGCACCAGAACACCGCGTTGGCGACCAGGAAGTTGCGCACCTCGGTGCGTCCGTAGTCGAACTCCAGGGTGCCCCAGTCCGGGTGCTCGGCGCGCAGCGGGTCGGCCGGCTCGTACAGCGGGGCGCCGTCGAACTCGCGCAGCGCGAAGTCGTCCTTGGGGAAGTGCGCCGGGACCCAGTCCACGATCACCCCGATGCCGGCCCGGTGCAGCGCGTCCACGAGCGTCTTGAAGTCGTCGGGAGAGCCCAGACGGGAGGTGGGGGCGTAGAAGCCGGAGACCTGGTAGCCCCAGGAGCCGCCGAACGGGTGCTCCATCACCGGCATCAGCTCGACATGGGTGAAGCCCAGGTCGCGGACGTAGGCCGGCAGCTCCACCGCCAGCTGCCGATAGCTCAGGCCGGGCCGCCAGGAGGGCAGGTGGACCTCGTAGACGGACATCGGCCGGTCGTGCGCGGTGGCGCGGGCGCGCCGGTCCAGCCAGTTCTGGTCCTGCCAGGTGTACGCGGAGGCGTGCACCACCGAGGCGGTGGCCGGGGGCACCTCGGTGGCCTGCGCCAGCGGGTCGGCCTTCTGCAGCAGCCGCCCGTCCCGGGTGGCGATCTCGTACTTGTAGCGGGCGCCCTCACCGATGCCGGGCACGAACAGCTCCCAGACCCCGGAGCCGCCCAGCGAGCGCATCGGGTGCGCGGCGCCGTTCCAGCCGTTGAAGTCCCCGATGACGCGTACCCCCGAGGCATTGGGCGCCCAGACCGCGAAGGCCGTGCCGGTGACGCCCTGCACGGTGCGCGGGTGCGAGCCGAGCACGTCCCAGAGCTGCTCGTGCCGGCCCTCGCTGATCAGATGCAGGTCCGTGTCGCCCAGGGTGGGCAGCAGCCGGTAGCCGTCGTCCTGCAGTGCCTCCACCCCGTCGTAGGTCACCCGCAACCGGTAGGGCCCGAGCTCCGGCCCCGGCACCAGCACCGTGAACAGGCCGTCCTGCTGGTGCGTCAGCTCGTACCGCAGCCCCGCGGCGGTCTCCAGCACCACCCGCTCCGCGAACGGACGCAGCACCCGAACCGCCGTCCCGCCCGGCACCCGGTGCGCGCCCAGCACCCCGTGCGGGTCGTGGTGCCATCCGCCCACCAGCCGCGCGACCTCGCCGGGCGGCAGCGACGCGTCCGGTACCCGCCTCGGGCCGTCCTCCGGGACGGCTGCGATCCGCGGCTCGACGGCTGTGATCTGCGGTTCGACAACCGCTGGCCTTGGCTCGACGACTGCTGCGGCGATGGGGCGGGTCGGGTCGAACTTGGTCACGGCCGGTGCCTCTCTGGGGATGGTGGACGGGGGATGGTGGGTGGGTGTTCTGATGGGACGCTAGAGGAGTGGGGTCAACGCACTGTTACCTTCCGGCTGCCTGCGCGAGACGGACGATCGCCGACATCGGGATGGCCAGCCACTCCGGACGGTTCCCGGCCTCGTAGACGACCTCGTAGACGGCCTTGTCCGTCTCCATCGCGTGCAGCAGCACCGGATCCGCGGTGGGGTCCTCGGCGCCGGCCGCCGCGTATCCCGCGCAGAAGGCGGCGCGGTTGCGCAGCGCCCAGGTCGAGGCCAGGGCGCTGAGCCGGGGCAGTTCCGGGTCGCCCGAGGGCAGCTCGGTCAGCAGATGGGCCGCCGCGTAGTCGAAGGACCGCAGCATCGCCGCGACGTCCCTGACGGCCGGCTGCACCCGGCGCCGCTCCTCCAGCGGCTTGGCCGGCTCGCCCTCGAAGTCCAGCAGCGTCCAGCCGCGGGCGATCCGCATCGACTGGCCCAGGTGCAGGTCGCCGTGGATCCGCTGGGCCCGCAGCAGCCGTCCGTCGCGGGCGGACCTGGCCAGCTCCTGGAAGATCCGCCGGAGCGGATCCCGGTAGGGGGCGAGCGCGGGGACCGCCAGCGCGGCGGCGTCCAGACGCAGCGTCATGGCGTCCGCCATGGCCTCGATCTGCGGGCGGTCCAGCACGGTCACCGGCAGGCTGCGGGCCAGGGCCAGGTGCACCTCCGCGGTGGCCCGGCCGAGCAGGAACGACTCGGCGGAGAAGTTGCCGGTGATGTGGTCGCAGGGGTGCCCGTCCCGGCTGCCCTGCCACTCCGGGTCGGTGCGCAGCCTGCGGACGTGCGCGAGGGCGAACTCCCAGCCGTCCTTGCCGCCGAGGAGGTAGCGCTGCAGCAGCCCGAGGGTGGCCGGCTCTCCGGGGGCGTCCGGGAGGTCGCCCTCGAACCAGGCCAGCGGGGTGGGGACGCGTCCCGACCCGGCCCGGCTGAGGGCCAGCGAGAGCTCCAGGTCCGGGTTGAGCCCCGGGGTGATCCTGCGGAACAGCTTGAGGATGGCGCTGTCGCCGTAGACGATCGAGGTGTTGCTCTGTTCGGCGGTGCCGACCCGGGCCGGGCTGCCGGGGGCGGCCAGGTCGGTGAGCTCGGGGCCGTGCGGGGCGTGGAAGACCAGCGGGCCGAGCCGGCTGCCCTGCGGCGCGCCGCCGCTGATGACGGCCCGCAGCAGCCGCAGCGCCAGCGCCGGGTGGTAGCTCGCGTCATAGGTCAGCAGGCCGTCGTGGCGGCCGCCGCCGATCCGGCCGATGACGGCGGCGCGCAGCCGCTCGGCGGTGGCGTCGGGGCCGGTCGGCGCGTTCGGGGCCGCTCCGAGCAGCAGTTGGTAGAGGTCGGGCTGGTCCGCGGAGTAGTCGACCTTGAGCAGCAGGTGCAGCAGCAGCGGCTCGTCGGCGCCGCCCGGCAGCAGGGTGACGGTCGCCGGGGAGACGGCGGTGATCGGCCGGTGCTTGCCGGCGAACCAGCGCTGCCGCGGCAGCCAGTCGCGCAGCAGCGGCAGCACGTTCCGGACCAGGGCGTCGAGGTCGGTGCCGCGCACGGTGGTGGTCGAGGGCAGGGTCGGGGACTGCGTGGTGGTGGACGGCGTGGTATTGGACGGCGTGGTGTTGGACGCTGTGGCGGCGGATGCGGTGCCGGCGGATGCGGTGGTCGTGGCGGCAAGCGTACGAGGTCGGGAGGTGTCGGACATTTCTCCCTTTCCCCGGGGGTGCGGCAACCCCGGCAGCGAGGGGGCCGAAGGCGGAACGGCCCCGCTGCCGGGTCTGCCAGTCTCCCGGATTCTGACGGCGTGAAGGCTTCGGCACGCGGGGACCGACCGCCTTTCGGGCCTGCGGAGCCCGCCCCGCGTGGCCGGGGTACGCCGTTCGAGTGTGTTAGGGGCTGCGCTGCTCCTAGGGGCGGACGGCGTCGGGTGGAGTGGGGTGGGGTGGAGTGGGGTGGAGTGGGGTTGGCGGGCTGCTACTCCGCCCGGCGGAGCCGGAACCAGTAGAAGCCGTGGCCGGCCAGGGTGAGCAGGTACGGCAGCGTGCCGATGGCGGGGAAGCGGACCCCGCCGATCAGCTCCACCGGGTGCCGCCCCTCGAACTCCGGCAGATCCAGTTCGGTGGGCTGGGCGAAGCGGGAGAAGTTGTTCACGCACATGACGATGTCGTCCCCGCCGTCCGGCAGCGTGAGCTTGCGGACGAAGGCCAGCACGGCGGGGTTGCTGGAGGGCAGCTCCGCGTACGAGCCCAGGCCGAAAGCCGGGTTGAGCTTGCGGATCTCGATCATGCGGCGGGTCCAGTGGAGCAGCGAGCTGGTGCTGCTCATCTGCGCCTCGACGTTGGTCACCTGGTAGCCGTAGACCGGATCCATGATGGTCGGCAGATTGAGCCTGCCCGGGTCTGCGGAGGAGAAACCGGCGTTGCGGTCCGGGGTCCACTGCATCGGGGTGCGGACGCCGTCCCGGTCGCCGAGCCAGATGTTGTCGCCCATGCCGATCTCGTCCCCGTAGTAGAGGACCGGGGATCCGGGCAGGGACATCAGCAGTGCGGTGAACAGCTCGATCTGGTTGCGGTCGTTGTCCAGCAGCGGCGCCAGCCGGCGGCGGATGCCCACGTTGGCCCGCATCCGCGGGTCCTTGGCGTACTCCGCGTACATGTAGTCGCGCTCCTCGTCGGTGACCATCTCCAGGGTCAGCTCGTCGTGGTTGCGCAGGAAGATGCCCCACTGGCAGTTGTCGGGGATCTTCGGGGTCTTCGCCAGGATCTCCGCCACCGGATAGCGGGACTCACGGCGGACCGCCATGAAGATCCGCGGCATCACCGGGAAGTGGAAGGCCATGTGGCACTCGTCGCCGCCCTTGGAGTAGTCGCCGAAGTAGTCGACGACGTCCTCGGGCCACTGGTTGGCCTCGGCCAGCAGCACCGTGTCCGGGTAGCTGGCGTCGATCTCGGCGCGGACCCGCTTCAGGAACTCGTGGGTCCGCGGCAGGTTCTCGCTGTTGGTGCCCTCCTCGGCGTAGAGGTAGGGCACGGCGTCCAGCCGGTACCCGTCGATGCCGAGGTCCAGCCAGAACCGCAGCGCGGCCAGGATCTCCTCCTGGACGGCCGGGTTCTCGAAGTTCAGGTCGGGCTGGTGCGAGAAGAACCGGTGCCAGAAGTACTGCTTGCGGACCGGGTCGAAGGTCCAGTTGGAGGTCTCGGTGTCGACGAAGATCACCCGGGCGTCGGCGTAGGCCTTGTCGTCGTCCGCCCACATGTAGTAGTCCCCGTACGGACCGTCAGGGTCGTTCCGGGAGGCCTGGAACCAGGGGTGCTGGTCGCTGGTGTGGTTCATCACGAAGTCGATGACCACCCGCATGCCGCGCTGGTGGGCGGAGTCGACGAACTCCACGAAGTCGGCGAGGTCGCCGAACTCGGGCAGCACGGCGGTGTAGTCGGCCACGTCGTAGCCGCCGTCGCGCAGCGGCGAGGCGAAGAAGGGCGGCAGCCACAGGCAGTCCACCCCGAGCCACTGGAGGTAGTCCAGCTTCGAGGTGAGGCCGCGGAGGTCGCCGATGCCGTCCCCGTTGCTGTCCTGGAAGGAGCGGACCAGCACCTCGTAGAACACCGCGCGCTTGAACCAGTCGGGGTCGCGGTCCTTCTGCGGGGTGTCGGTGAAGGTGTCGGGTACGGGTTCGTTGACGATCACGAGTCGGCCCTCCGGACCGTGAGGATGTGAGCCGGCTGCTGGGTGGGGTCGAGCCGGACGTAGTTGTGGACGCCCCAGCGGTAGCGCGCGCCGCTGAGCTGGTCGTGGACTGTGATTCGGTCGGAGACCGCTGACTGATCGCCCGGGTCGAGGCCGAGGGCGGGCAGGTCGAGCGAGACGGTGGCCTCGTGGGTGTGGTGCGGGTCCAGGTTGACCACCACCAGCACGGCGTCCTCGCCGTGGCGCTTGGAGTAGGCCAGGACCTGGTCGTTGTCGGTGTGGTGGAACCGAAGGTTGCGCAGCAGCTGCAGCGCGCGGTGCTCGCGACGCAGCGTGTTCAGGGTGGTCAGCAGGGGTGCCAGCGAGTCGGTCCGGGCCCAGTCGCGCGGGCGCAGCTGGTACTTCTCCGAGTCCAGGAACTCCTCGGAGCCGGGGCGCACCGGGGCGTTCTCGTAGAGCTCGTAGCCGGCGTAGATGCCCAGGCTCGGGGTCAGCGTCGCGGCCAGGATCGCCCGGATCGCGAAGGCGGGGCGGCCGCCGTGCTGCAGGTAGGCGTGCAGGATGTCCGGGGTGCTGGGGAAGAAGTTGGGCCGCATGTAGGCGGCGGCCTCCCCGGAGAGCTCGGTCAGGTACTCGGTGAGCTCCTGCTTGCCGGTGCGCCAGGTGAAGTAGGTGTAGGACTGGTGGAAGCCGATCTTCCCCAGGGTGTGCATCATCGCCGGGCGGGTGAAGGCCTCGGCCAGGAACAGCACGTCGGGGTCGGTGCGGGCGATGTCGGCCAGCACCTTCTCCCAGAACACGACCGGCTTGGTGTGCGGATTGTCGACCCGGAAGATCCGCACGCCGTGCGCCATCCAGTACCGCAGCAGCCGCAGCGTCTCCACGACCAGGCCGTCGAAGTCCTGGTCGAAGTTGATCGGGTAGATGTCCTGGTACTTCTTGGGCGGGTTCTCGGCGTAGGCGATGGTGCCGTCCGCGCGGCGGGTGAACCACTCCGGGTGCTTCTCCACCCAGGGGTGGTCCGGCGAGCACTGCAGCGCGAAGTCCAGCGCCACCTCCATGCCCAGGTCGGCCGCGCTCGCCACGAAGGCGTCGAAGTCCTCGATGGTGCCCAGGTCGGGGTGGACCGCGTCGTGCCCGCCCTCCTGCGAGCCGATCGCCCACGGTGAGCCGACGTCTTCGGGGCCCGCCTCCAGGCTGTTGTTGGGGCCCTTGCGGTAGGCCCGGCCGATCGGGTGGATCGGCGGCAGGTAGACGACGTCGAAGCCCATCGCCGCCACCGCCGGCAGCCGCTCGGCCGCCGTGCGCAGCGTGCCCGGGACGGGCGCGCGGTGGCCGCGGTGGTCCACCACGGCGCCCTCGGAGCGGGGGAAGAACTCGTACCAGGAGCCGTACAGTGCCCGCTCCCGGTCCACCTGCAGGGCAGACGGGCGAGAGGCGGACACCAGTTCGCGCAGCGGATAACGCGTCAGGATCCGGGTCAGCTCCGGGTCCAGTGCTGCCGCCAGCCGGGCCGCCGGGTCGAGCTCGGCCCGGCGCAGGGTCAGCGCGGCGGCCAGGACCAGGGCCCGGCCCTCCTTCTTGGGGACGCCGGGGGCGGCGCGCTCCAGCAGCAGCGCGCCCTCCTCCAGGACCAGCGCGGTGTCGATGCCGGCCGGGATCTTGATCTCGGCGTGGTGCCGCCAGGTGGCGAGCGGATCGCTCCAGGCCTCCACCGAGAAGGTCCAGCGGCCCGGCGCGGTGGCGACCACCTCGGCGCCCCAGCGGTCGGTGCCGGGCGCCAGCTCGCGCATCGGGGTCCACGGGCCACTGCGGCCCCTGGGGTCGCGGAGCACCACATTGGCCCCCACCGCGTCATGGCCCTCACGGAACACGGTGGCGCTGACCTCGAAGGGCTCGCCGACGACGGACTTGGCCGGGCGGGTGCCGCAGTCCACGCGGGGGCTGACGTCCAGGACGGGGATTCGGCCGATCATGTGCTGCTGTTCGTCCTCTGCGGGCCGGGCTGATCGAGGGGGGCGGGTGGTACGTGTGACGCGGGTGGTACTGGGCTTACCCGTCTTACTACTGGCACTGGTCCTACTGGTGCCATTGGTCGTATCGGTACGACCGGTGTCGCTGGAGGCGCGCGGCTTCCGCGGCTCCGGCGTTGACGGAGGACTGCTGGCCAACGGCTGCTCCACCTGCTCCTTGTGCGAATCCCGCACGTCCCGCATCTCCCGCTCCTGACCACGATCGGCGGCAGCCGTCCGGGGTCGCACCCGTGTTCCGAGGGAGGGCGCGTCCGGTCGGCGCCGGAGGGCTGTGCCGGTCGGGAGGGCCACCGAGGACGGCTTCGGCCGTTTGTGGGGCCGATGCGTTCTGTTGACCTGACCCGGACCCGAAGGAGTGACCCCGAGAGCCTTCCCCCGGTCCTCTCCGTCAACCTGGCGTGCGGTGGTCACCGCAGCCGCGGCCGGTACGCGCCGGGGCGCGAACCGGCGCGCACGCGCCCCATTCCGTCACGGGCCTCGTGGTCCGCTGGCTACAACGAGCACGTGGGGAGGGGGACACGCGGAGGGCAGAGCACAAGCTGTGGCTGGAAAACGCAGAGCGCCGGCCGCACTCTGCGTGAAACTCTCTCGACCTGCCTCGATCCTCGCACCGACATGGCATACCGCGCACCGGTATCCACACCTTTCAGCCAGTTGGAACGACAGTTCGTCAGGTGTGGCGGCGTGCACGGGCCTCGTGTGCGTCGGCCGTGCGACCAAGGGATTTCGGCCGTGTGAACACGCGCCCCCATGCGCCTGCCTGCGCCGTTGTGCGCCACTGCGCCGTCCGGGTGAGATCCCGTCCCGTTGCTCCACCGGAGCGCACCGGGCGGCCGCGGCGGCCTCCAGGACTCGCTTCGCAAGGCCCTCAGCTCACGCTATCTTCGCTTGGGTGAAGGCAATCCGACGTTTCACAGTCCGCACCGTCCTGCCCGAACCCCTTCGAGCCCTCGGCGAATTGGCGCTCAATCTGCGCTGGTCCTGGCATCCGGACACCCGCGAGCTGTTCCGCGAGGTGGATCCGGAGACCTGGGAGGCCGCAGGCCGCGACCCGGTGCGGTTGCTGGGCCAAGTGGCCCCGCAACGCCTCACCGCACTCGCCGCCGACCGGCGCTTCCTGCGCCGTCTCGGCGATGCCGCCGACGATCTGAACGACTATCTGAGCGGTCCGCGCTGGTACCAGAACCAGCTGGCCCTGCCGGACCCGCCCGGCCTGCCCACTGCCATCGCCTACTTCTCACCCGAGTTCGGCATCACCGCGACGCTGCCGCAGTACTCCGGCGGCCTCGGCATCCTGGCCGGCGACCACCTCAAGGCCGCCAGCGACCTGGGCGTGCCGATCATCGGGGTGGGCCTGCTCTACCGTCACGGCTACTTCCGCCAGTCCCTGTCCAAGGACGGCTGGCAGCAGGAGCGCTACCCGCTGCTCGACCCCAACGAACTCGCCGTCAGCCAGCTGCGTGAGGCCGACGGCAGCCCCAGTACCGTCTCGCTGGCCCTCCCCGGAGGCCGGCAGCTGCATGCCCGCATCTGGAAGGCCCAGGTCGGGCGGGTGCCGCTGCTGATGCTCGACTCCGACATCGAGGAGAACGCCGCCTCCGAACGCGACGTCACCGACCGCCTCTACGGCGGCGGCAGCGAGCACCGGCTGCTCCAGGAGATGCTGCTCGGCATCGGCGGGGTGCGGGCGGTCCGCGCCTTCTGCCGGCTCACCGGGCACGCCGAGCCCGAGGTGTTCCACACCAACGAGGGCCACGCCGGCTTCCTCGGGGTGGAGCGCATCCGGGAGCTGGTGGCGGTCGCCGGGGCCTCCGGGACTTCAGGGACTACGGAGAAGACCGAGCCGCTGGACTTCGACACCGCGCTGGAGGCCGTCCGCGCGGGCACCCTGTTCACCACGCACACCCCGGTCCCGGCCGGCATCGACCGCTTCGACCGGCAGCTGGTGCAACGCCACTTCAGCGGCGACGCCCAGCTGGACGGGGTGCCGGTGGAGCGGGTGCTCGCGCTGGGGGCCGAGGGCTGGCCGGGCGGGGACCCGGGCCTCTTCAACATGGCCGCGATGGGTCTGCGCCTGGCCCAGCGGGCCAACGGGGTCAGCACCCTGCACGGCAAGGTCAGCCGGGAGATGTTCAACGGACTCTGGCCGGGATTCGACGCCGAGGAGGTGCCGATCACCTCGGTCACCAACGGGGTCCACGCCCCCACCTGGATCGACCCCGAGGTGGTGCGGCTCGGCTCCAAGGAGATCGGCGCCGAGCGCACCGAGGAAGCCATGATGGTGGGCGAGTCCCGCCGCTGGCACGGCATCGAGCAGATCCCGGACCAGGAGATCTGGGAACTGCGCCGCCGGCTGCGCGAGCAGCTGGTGGACGAGGCCCGCGAGCGGGTCCGGGCCTCCTGGCGGCAGCGCGGCGCCTCCGAGGCCGAGCTGGGCTGGGTCGCCGGGATACTCGACCCCGACGTGCTGACTATCGGCTTCGCCCGCCGGGTGCCCTCGTACAAGCGGCTCACGCTGATGCTGCGCGACCCGCAGCGGCTGCGGGCGCTGCTGCTGCACCCGACCCACCCCATCCAGATCGTGGTGGCGGGCAAGGCGCATCCGGCCGACGACGGCGGCAAGCGGCTGATCCAGAAGATGGTGCAGTTCGCCGACGACCCGGCGGTGCGGCACCGGATCGTGTTCCTGCCGGACTACGACATGGACATGGCCTCCGCTCTCTACCCGGGCTGCGACGTCTGGCTGAACAACCCGCTGCGCCCGCTGGAGGCCTGCGGCACCTCGGGCATGAAGTCCGCGCTCAACGGCGGACTGAACCTCTCGGTGCTCGACGGCTGGTGGGACGAGTGGTACGACGGCTCCAACGGCTGGGCGATCCCCACCGCCGAGGGCATCGGCAGCATGGACCCGGACGGGCCCGAGGCCGACCGCCGGGACGACATCGAGGCCGCCGGCCTGTACGACCTGATCGAGCACCAGGTCGCCCAGCGCTACTACGACCGGGGCGGGGACGGCCTGCCGTCCCGCTGGATCGAGATGGTCAGGCACACCCTGATCACCCTCGGCCCCAAGGTGCTGGCCGGCCGGATGGTCCGCGAGTACGTCGAGCGGCTCTACACCCCGGCGGCCGAGGCCAGGCGCACCCTGGCCGCGGACGGTTCGTACGACGGCGCGCGGGAGCTCGCCGCCTGGAAGGCCCGGGTCAGGGCGGCCTGGCCGGCGGTGGGCGTCGACCACGGCGAGACAGCCGACAGTACGGACAGCGCGGAGCTGGGCACGACCCTGGCCCTGCGGGTGCATGTCGCCCTCGACGGCCTGGACCCCTCCGACGTCGACGTCCAGGTCGTGTCGGGCCGGGTCGACGACGCCGACCGGATCACCGACGCCACGGCGGTCTCGCTGAAGCCCGCCGACCGTGCCGACCTGGACGGCCGCTGGCGCTACGAGGGGCCGCTGGAACTCGGCCGCACCGGACCCTTCGGCTACACCGTCCGGATCCTGCCGGCACACCGGCTCCTCGCCTCCAGCGCGGAGCTCGGCCTGATCGCCGTCCCGGCCGAGACCGGCGGCATGGACTCGGGCCTGCTGCGCTGACCGGACATCACGAGAGGACGGGGCCCCGGCGCATGAGAGCGCCGGGGCCCCGCTCTGTTGTGCCGAGCCGTCAGACCGAGCCGTCAGACCAGGCTGTCGCGCCAGGCCTGGTGCAGGCGGCTGAAGCGGCCGGTGCCGGCGATCAGGTCGGACGGGGTGCCGTCCTCGACGATGCGGCCCTGTTCCATGACCAGGACCCGGTCGGCGATCTCCACGGTGGAGAGCCGGTGGGCGATGATCACGGCGGTGCGTCCGGCCAGCACGGTGCGCATGGCCTCCTGCACGGCCCGTTCGCCGGGGACGTCCAGGGAGGAGGTCGCCTCGTCCAGGATCAGCACCGCCGGGTCGGCGAGCAGAGCCCTGGCGAAGGCCACCAGCTGGCGCTGGCCCGCCGAGATGCGGCCGCCGCGCTTGCGCACGTCGGTGTCGTAGCCCTCCGGCAGCGCGCTGATGAAGCCGTGCGCGCCGATGGCCCTGGCTGCGGCCTCGACCTCCTCGCGGCTCGCGCCGGGGCGCCCGACGGCGATGTTGTCGGCGACCGTCCCGGAGAACAGGAAGGACTCCTGAGTGACCATCACCACGCCCTTGCGCAGCTCCGCCGTGGCCAGCTCGCGCAGGTCCACGCCGTCCAGCAGCACCCGGCCGCCGGTCGGGTCGTAGAACCGCGCCAGCAGCTTGGCCAGGGTCGACTTGCCGGCGCCGGTGGCGCCGACCACGGCGACGCTCTGGCCGGCCGGGATCCGCAGCGAGAACTCCGGCAGCACCTGTTTGCCGGTGCGGTAGGAGAAGCCGACCCGGTCGAAGACGATCTCGCGGCCGCTCTGTGCGGTGTCCGGGTGCGCCGTGTCCGACTGCTCCGGCAGCGGCACCGCTTCGACCGGTTCCGGGACGGAGGGCTCATGGGCCAGCAGGCCCGCGATCTTCTCCAGCGCCGCCGCCGCCGACTGGTAGCTGTTGACGAACATCGCCAGCTGGTCGATCGGGTCGAACAGCCGCCGCAGGTACAGCACGAAGGCGGCCAGCACCCCGAGCTGGAGATCCCGGTCGGCGACCAGGTAGGCGCCCCAGAGCACCACCCCGATGATCCATACATTGGCGGTGAGCCTGGCCGAGGCGATGAACAGCGCCATGGACAGCGAGCTGTCCGCGTTGGACTTGGCGTACTCGGCGTTGGGGACGGCGAAGAGGGCGTCGTTGGCCTCCTCGCGACGGAAGGCCTGGACCGGGCGGATGCCGTTCATGGTCTCGGTGAACCGCACGATCACCGAGGCCACGGCGGACCGCGAACGCCGGTAGATCTCCCGGGAGCGGATCCGGTAGGAGCGCTGCAGCAGGAAGACCGGGCCGGCCGAGGCGACGGACGCCAGGCCCAGCCGCCAGTCCAGGACCAGCAGCAGTCCGCTGATGTAGACGATCTGCAGCGCCACCGAGAGCAGCTCCTGCAGGCCCTCGCTCAGCAGCTCCCGGACCGCGTCCACATCGCTGGTGGCCCGGGAGATGATCCGGCCCGAGGTGTAGCGCTCATGGAAGTCCAGGCTGAGCAGCTGGGCATGGCGGAAGATCCGTCGGCGCATCTCCAGCAGGATGTCCTGATTGATCAGCCCGGACAACCGGATGAACCCGCGCTGCAGCAGCGTCGCGGCGGCGGCGCAGCCCAGGTACGCCGCGGTGACGGCGATCAGCGGCCCGGCGTCGTGGTCGCGCAGCGCCGGAATGCCCCGGTCGATGGCGATGGACACCAGCAGCGGGCCCACCTGCAGGGCGGCCTGCTGCACCACGATCATCAGCACCGCGAGGACGATCCGTTTGCGGTGCGGGCCCAGCAGCGAGCGCAGCAGTGCGCGGGGCGCGCCCGGCGGGACGGGGATGTCCTCGCTCTCGGCGGTCGTCGCGGGCCCGGGCACAGGCTCTGCCGCGGGCCCGTCCTCGTCCGGCAGCTGCTCCTCGACGAGAGTGCCTTCGTCGAGCGTCTCCGCTTCCACTGCGGCCTCCGTGTCGTTGGGCTGGCGGTCGGTCAGAACGGTGCCGGTGTCGCTCATGCCGACACCCGCTCGCCGGACATCAGCTCGCGGTAGGCGGGCGAGGTCTCCAACAACTCGTGGTGCGTGCCGACGGCCGCGATCCGCCCGTCGACCAGCATCGCGACCCGGTCCGCGAGCAGGACCGTGCTCGGCCGGTGCGCCACGACCAGGGCCGTGGTGTCGGCCAGCACCCGCCGCAGGGCCCCCTCGACCTGCGCCTCGGTGTGGACGTCCAGCGCCGAGAGCGGGTCGTCCAGCACCAGGAAGTCGGGCGTGCCGACCACCGCCCGGGCCAGGGCCAGCCGTTGTCGCTGGCCGCCGGAGAGGCTCAGGCCCTGCTCGCCGACCTGGGTGCCGGTGCCCTGCGGGAGGGACCTGACGAAGTGCGCCTGGGCGACGTCCAGGGCCCGCTGCAACTCCTCCTCGTCCGCGTCCGGCGCGCCCATCAGCACGTTCTCCCGTACCGAGGCGGAGAACAGGGTGGGCTCCTCGAAGGCGACCGAGACCAGCTGGCGCAGCCTGGTCCTGGGCAGCGCGGTGATGTCGGCGCCGTCCAGGGTGATCCGCCCGGCGCTGGGGTCGTAGAGCCGGGGGAGCAGCGCGGTCATGGTGGTCTTGCCGCTGCCGGTGTTGCCCACCAGGGCCATCGTCTCGCCGTGGCGGATGTGCAGGTCGACGCCCTGGAGCAGGTCCGGGGTGTCGGCCGGCGCGTCCGGGTAGCGGAAGCGCACGCCCTCGAAGCGGATGCCGTCGCGGACGCCGCCGCTGCTGCCGGGAGCAGCGGCGGCGTCGGTGTCGGCGTCGGTGACGACGTCGTCGGTGTCGGCCAGTGGGGTGTCCAGCACCTCGAAGAAGCGGTCCGTGGCCGTCGCCGCCTCGTTGCTGTAGGCCAGCAGCCAGCCGAGCGACTCGACCGGCCAGCGCAGCGCCAGCGCCGTGGAGAGGAACGCCACCAGGGTGCCCGCCGTGGTGGTGTCGTGCGCGACCTGGACCACGCCTATCGCCAGCGCGGTGCCCAGGGCCAGCTCGGGCAGGCCGACGATGACGGCCCAGAGGTTGGCCAGCAGCCGGGCCTTGTTCAGCTCGGTGCCCCGCAGCTCGCGGGCCTGCGCCCGAAAGCGCTGCGCCATGGTGCGGTGCCGGCCGAAGGCCTTGAGGATGCGGATGCCCAGCACCGACTCCTCGACGATGGTGGCCAGGTCACCGTTCTGGTCCTGGGCCAGCCGGGCGGCGGCCGAGTAGCGGCGCTCGAAGTAGGAGCACAGCATGATCAGCGGCGCGGCCGGCAGCACCGCGATCACCGCGAGCTGCCAGTCCAGGGCGAACATGATGCCGATCCCGACCAGGAACACCATCGAGTTGACGATCAGGAACACCAGCGGGAAGGCCAGGAACAGCCGGATGGTGAACATGTCCGAAGTGGCCCGGGACAGCAGCTGTCCGGAGGCCCAGCGGTCGTGGAAGGTCACCGGCAGCCGCTGCAGCCGGGCGTAGAGGTCGGCGCGCATGATGCGTTCCACGCCGGAGAGCGGCCGGGCGAGCAGCCAGCGGCGAAGGCCGAAGAGGAGCGCCTCGGCCAGCCCGAGGAGCAGCAGTTGCGCGGCGGGCCACCACAGCCCGGCCGAGTCGTGGTGCGACACCGGCCCGTCCACGATCTGCTTCAGCACGAGCGGGATCAGCAGACCGGCCAGCGAGGCCACCATGGCCGCGCAGGTCGAGCCGACCAGATACCAACGGATCGGGCGGGCGTACGGCCAGATACGGAGCAGCGAGCGTACGGTCGAACGCTTGGGTGAGTGGGCGGGCGCGGGCGAATCGGTCATGGCGGCAGGGTCCGGTCTGTCGGCGTCCGGGGTGGCCGGAGCTGTGGATTCCGGTAGCGACGGCGCTGGTGGCGCCTGCGGTGTGGGTATGGAGGATGAGGGACTGGACATCGTCTGTGAGCGTACGGCCCACCACTGACAATCCTCATCTGGTTTTTGCTCAGGCCCTCGGCCCGGGGCACGTCGACAGCCGCCGACTCCCCTGCCGCCAGGGGAGTCGGCGGCAACTGACCAGCCGTTACCGGGTCACTGCCCCGCGGGCAGGTGCACCAGGGTCTTCCCGGTTCCGTCGACCACGTCGAGACCCGTGATCTGCGCGGGGCTGATCGAGGTCGAGGCGGGTACCTGGGCGGAGAGCGCGTAGCCGGAACCCCAGGTGCCCGCGGTCTCGCTCCGCCCGCCCTGCCCGTGCACCACCAGGTGGCAGGTGATGTCGGAGGGCAGTCCGCCCAGCTTCAGCTGGAACTGGGTGCCCCAGGCCTCAGGGAAGAGCGCGGCGGTCGCCGAGACATGGGTGGTCGGGTCGGTCGCGTCCCAGGTCGCGGCGGCCACCACGGTGGGCTTCCCGGTCGTGGTGGTGTGCTCCACCACCGCGTACACGCCCACGCCGGCGGCGCTGGCCGCCAGGGCCAGCCCGGCGGCCAGCGCCGCGCGCCTGCGGCCGCGCCGGCGGTGCTGCGGCGGAACCGCCATCGGCCGCAGCCCGGCGTCGTCGGCCGGCTCCCGTGCCGGGCTCAGCGACTCGGCGACCTCCGCCGACTCCGGCAGTTCCTCGAAGGCGGTGTGCCGCATCAGCCCCGGCAGCGGCGCCAGCTCCACCAGTTCGGCCTGACACAGTGCACAACCCGAGATATGCCGCTCCAGCGCCCTCCGCTCCTCGGGTTCGAGGGCCCCGAGCAGATAGGCGCCGAGCGAGACGCTCTCCTGACACGGCGTCGTCATCGGGATGTCACCCCTCTCTCCTCCAGTACGTTCCGCAGGGCACGCAGCCCGTAGTAACAGCGGGATTTGACGGTGCCGACCGGCACCCCCAGGTGCTCCGCCGTCTCGGCCACGGTGCGGCGCAGGTAGTACACCTCGATGAGCACGGCGCGGTGTTCGGCGCGCAGTCCGCGCATGGCCTCCAGCATCTGCCAGCGCTCCAGCATCCGGTCGAGCTCGAGGTCTCCGTCGCCCTTGGCCCACTCGCCGCCCTCGTCGTCCGGTAAGGGCGCCTCGGCCGGCCTGGCCTTGGTCTTGCGGTAGGCGGAGACCACCAGGTTGTGGGCGACGGTCTGCAGCCAGGGCCCGGCCCGGTCCGGGTCGAGCGAGTCCTGGTGCTGCCAGGCGCGCAGGAAGGTCTCCTGCACGATGTCCTCCGCCCGCTGGTAGTCGCCATGGACCAGCCCCAGCACCCGGCCGAGCACCGAGCGCCCGTACCGGGAGTAGAGGGAGCGCACGAACTCCGAATCGCGCGCCTGCGAGTGGTCCACGCCTTCCAGTACGCACCACCTGCGGGAAGGGTTCAAGTGCCGGTGGGATCAATCCGAACCGGACGGCACCGGCGGACGGCAGATCCTGAGCAGCAGCAGCGTCCGCCCGGGGACGGTGAGCCCGGTTCCGGCCTCGTGCCGGTGGCCGGGCGGTGCCGCCTGCTCCTCCAGCGAGGTGTCGACAAGCACCTCGTACGCCCCGGCCCAGGGCGCCCCGGGCAGCAGGAACCTGGTCGGCCGGTGGTCCGCGTGCAGGACCAGCAGAAAGCTCTCGTCGCTGAGCTCGCGGCCGAGCGGGTCGCGCTCGGACATCTCGTCCCCGGACAGGTACATCCCCAGGGTGGCGCCGGGGGTGTACCAGTCGGCCTCGGTCATCTCGCGCCCGCGCGCGGTGAACCAGGTGAGGTCGCGCAGCCCGCCCGGATGCGCCGGGCGCCCGGAGAAGAACGCGCGCTGGCGCAGCACCGGATGCTCCCGGCGCAGCTGGATCAGCCGCGCCGTGAGCTCGGTCAGCGCCCGCCAGCCCCCCTCCCTGGAAGACACAGCCCCGGCGGGGGACTCCCGCAGCAGCGACCAGTCCACCCAGCTGATCGGATTGTCCTGGCAGTAGGCGTTGTTGTTGCCGTCCTGGGTGCGCCCCATCTCGTCGCCGGCGACCAGCATCGGCACCCCGGTCGACAGCAGCAGGGTCGCCAGCAGATTCCGCAGCTGCCGCCGGCGCAACGCGTTGACCTGCGCGGATTCGGTCTCGCCCTCCACTCCGCAGTTCCAGGAGTGGTTGTCGTCGGTGCCGTCCCGGTTGTCCTCGCCATTGGCCTGATTGTGCTTGTCGTTGTAGGACACCAGGTCGCGCAGGGTGAAGCCGTCGTGCGCGGTGACGAAGTTGACCGAGGCGTAGGGGCGCCGCCCGCCCTGCTGGTACAGGTCGGACGAGCCGGCCAGCCGGTAGCCCAGCTCCCTGACGTCCGGCCGGGCGCCGCGCCAGTAGTCGCGGACGGTGTCCCGGAAGCGGTCGTTCCACTCGGTCCACAGCGGCGGGAAGCCGCCGACCTGGTAGCCGCCGAGGCCCACGTCCCAGGGTTCGGCGATCAGCTTGACCCGGCTGAGCACCGGGTCCTGGGAGACTGCGGAGAGGAACGGCGCCAGCATCGACACCTCGAACGGCGAGCGGGCCAGCGCCGCCGCCAGGTCGAAGCGGAAGCCGTCCACGCCCATCTCGGTGACCCAGTACCGCAGCGAGTCGGTGATCAGCCGCAGCACCTGCGGCTGGTTGGCGTCCAGGGTGTTGCCGCAGCCGGTGAAGTCGGCGTAGGCGCGGCGGTTGTGCGGCTGCAGCCGGTAGTAGCCGGCGTTGTCGATGCCGCGCAGCGACAGGGTGGGACCGCCCTCGCCGCCCTCGGCGGTGTGGTTGTAGACGACGTCGAGGATCACCTCGATCCCGGCGGCGTGCAGCGCCCGCACCATCCGCTTGAACTCGGTGACCTGCTGGCCCCTGCTGCCGGACGCGGCGTAGCCGGCGTGCGGGGCGAAGTAGGCGATGGAGTTGTAGCCCCAGTAGTTGCCCGAGCCGCGCCGCTGCAGATGCTCCTCGTCGGCGAACTGGTGCACCGGGAGCAGCTCGACCGCGGTCACCCCGAGCCGGGTGAGGTGCTCGATCGCGGCCGGGTGGGCCAGACCCGCGTAGGTGCCGCGGAGCTCCTCCGGGATGCCGGGGTGACGCTGGGTGAAGCCCTTGACGTGCAGTTCGTACAGGACGGTGTCGGCCCACGGCGTCTTCGGCCGCCGGTCGTCGGACCAGTCGTCGTCGTCATGGACCACCACGGCCTTGGGCATGTACGGGGCCGAGTCGCGGTTGTCCCGGACGGTGTCCGCGACCTCGCGCTCCGGCCAGCCCCGGACGTGCCCGTACATGGCGTCGTGCAGCCGGAACGGTCCGTCGACCGCCCGGGCGTACGGGTCGAGCAGCAGCTTCGCCGGGTTCCAGCGGGCGCCGGTCCAGGGGTCCCAGCGGCCGTGCACCCGGAAGCCGTAGCGCTGCCCCGGCAGCACTCCGGGCAGGTGGCCGTGCCAGGTCTGGAAGGTCTGCTCGTGCAGCGGGTGCCGGGTCTCCCGGTCCTCCTCGTCGAAGAGGCAGAGCTCGACCGCCTCGGCCCCGGCCGCCCAGAGGGCGAAGTTGGTGCCGGGGCGTCCGTCCGGGCCGATGTGGAAGCGGGCGCCGAGCGGCTGCCAGCTCCCCGGCCACACCTGCTGCGCCGCGACCGGCGCGACCTGCAACGGCGCCTCGGTCGGCCGCTCCACCGACGGTGCCTGCTGTTCCGCCGCTACCAGCCGCAGCCTCCCGCGCCCGCCGTCCGCATCGCCCTCGTCACGGTCACCCGCCCCCTGCCAAGCCGTCATGACGCGTACCTCCCCGCTGCGGGGAGTCCCGTTCCCCGGCTGGAATGTACGTTCCCACCCTGCCCATGGATGTCACGTGCAAGCGGCCATGGATCCACACAGAGGACGTGTCCCCGTCGATCAACCCTCGTTGATCCCGGGAGTGGCTGACACGAAGGAGCGGTGACGGTGGGTCGGAGCAACAGGGTTCGGCGGTCGGGTCTTCGGCGGTCGGGTCTTCGGGGTGCGGTCCTCGGCCTGTCCGCGGGGGCGCTGGCGTTGCTCACGGCCTGCGGGGGCGGGACCGGACGGGCCCCCTCCGCGGACTCCGCCCCGGCGGTGTCCGCCGCCGTGGTCACCCTCACCCCCGGGGACGGCGCCGCGCAGGTCCCGGCTGAGGGCGGGGTCGGGGTCGGCGTGGTCTCCGGAAAGCTCACCGAGGTCAGGCTCCGGGACGACCGGGGCGACGAGGTCCCCGGCGCCCTCGGCGCCGACGCCGCCTCCTGGAAGCCGACGGCCAGACTGCTGCCGGAGACCCGCTACACCCTGGACGCCATCGCCACCGACGGAAACGGCCTGCAGGCCGCCAAGCACGCCGTCTTCACCACCTTCGTCCCCACCGACACCTTCATCGGCTTCTACACGCCCGAGGACGGCGCCACCGTCGGCGTCGGCATGGAGGTGTCGCTGCGCTTCAACCGGCCCATCGCCGACCGGGCCGCGGTGCAGCGGGCCGTCACGGTGACCGCGAACCCGTCCGTCCCGGTGGTCGGCCACTGGTTCGGCGACCGGCGGCTGGACTTCCGCCCGCAGAACTACTGGCAGCCGGGCACCCGGGTGGTGCTGGCACTGAACCTCAAGGGCGTCGAGGGCGCGCCCGGGGTCTATGGAACGCAGCAGAAGAAGGTCTCCTTCACCATCGGCCGGGCCCAGATCAGCACCGCCGACACCGTCGCCGACACGCTCACCGTCCGCCGTGGCGGGCAGCTGCTGCGGACCCTGCCGATCTCGGCCGGCGGACCCGGGCACGCGAGCTACGACGGGATCATGGTGATCTCCGAGATGTACCAGGTCACCCGGATGAACTCGCAGAGCGTGGGCCTGGGCAGCGAGTACGACATCCCCGCCGTGCCGCACGCGATGCGGCTCACCGACTCCGGCACCTTCGTCCACGGCGTCTACTGGCGGCCGGCCTCGGTCTTCGGCAGCCAGAACACCTCGCACGGCTGCATCGGCCTGCACGACGTCAAGGGCGGGACGAGTGATTCCACCCCGGCCGGCTGGCTGTTCGACCACTCGATGATCGGCGACGTGGTGCGGGTGACCGGTTCCTCCGGCGACTCGGTCGCCCCGGACAACGGCCTGAGCGGCTGGAATCTCAGCTGGGCCCGGTGGACCGCGGGGAGCGCGCTGCGCTGACCCCCTCAGGGTGCTGAAGATCTGCAACGAATTGGTACCGGATCCCCACGAAAGGGCGTCAACCGAACGTTCCCGCAGAGTTCTCCCAGCTGCGCCGGTTAGAGTGCGACGCGTCCGCCCGGCATGTGCGGGGAAACTCCGCCCTCGGATGCAACTGAGCAGGGTGCCTGGGCGTTCCTAGAGGTTGAACATCCGGGAGGGGAGAGTCGGTTGAGTTCGGCACGGGCGGTTGACGCCAGCACTGAGAAGGAACGGCGCGGACGGGGGATCGGAGCGGGCCGCCGCAGCGGCACCCGGCGTGCCCTGGTGGCCCTGGCGGCGGGTTCCCTGCTGCTGATCGCCACGGCGTGCAGCAGCAACGGCGGCACCAGCACGGTCGGCGCTGCGGCGGGCGGCAGTTCCGCGAGTGCGACGGCCGGCGCCGGGTCCGGCGCTTCGGCGTCCGCCTCGGCCAACTCCGCGGCCGTGGTGACCATATCGCCCAAGAACGACTCGACCGGTGTGAACACCAACGGCGCGCTCAAGGTCTCCGTGGCCACCGGCAAGCTGACCACGGTCAAGGTCTCCTCCTCCGACGGCACCGCCATCAGCGGCACTCTCGCCACCGACGGCAGCACCTGGACCCCGTCGAGCGCGCTGCGCTCCGGTACCAAGTACACGGTCGCCGCGACCGCGGTGGACAGCGCCGGACTGAGCGTCACCGATCAGTCCAGCTTCACCACGATGACACCGAGCAACATCAACATCGGCAACTTCAACGTCGACCCGGGGGCCACCTACGGCGTCGGCATGGAGGTGTCGATCACCTTCACCCACCCGGTGAGCAGCACGTACCGGGCCGCCGTGGCGAAGGCGATCTCGGTCACCGCCTCCCCGGCCGTGGACGTCGAGGGACACTGGTTCGGCAGCTCCCGGCTCGACCTGCGCCCGCAGAGCTACTGGCAGGCGGGCACCAAGGTCACCCTGCACATGAACCTCGACGGTGTGGAGACCTCCAGCGGGGTCTACGGCAAGCAGTACAAGGACGTCGCCTTCACCATCGGCCGCAGCCAGACCAGCGTCGCCGACAACACCGCGCACACGCTGAAGGTCTACCACAACGGCGTGCTCTACAAGACGCTCCCCGCCAGCCTCGGCGACGCCACCCACACCACGTACAACGGCAAGATGGTGATCACCGAGAAGGATCCGACGGTCGACATGGACTCGCAGACCGTCGGCCTGGGCAACGCGTACAACATCAAGGACGTGCCGCACGCGATGCGGCTGACGACCTCGGGCACCTTCGTGCACGGCAACTACTGGCGGCCGGTCTCGACCTTCGGCAGTGAGAACACCAGCCACGGCTGCGTCGGTCTGCACGACGTCAAGGGCGGCGGCGACCCCACCACCCCGGCGGCCTGGTTCTACAACAACTCGATCATCGGCGACGTGGTCCAGGTGGTGAACTCGCCCGACAAGATCGTCCAGCCGGACAACGGCCTGAACGGCTGGAACATGAGCTGGTCCGCCTGGACCTCCAACTGAGCCCGACGGTTAGCATGCGTTAACCCACCCTCAGGTGCTCAGGAGGAAACATGACCGCCCTCGTCACCCTCGATGTGCAGGACGCCGTCGGGACGATCCGGCTGGCCCGCCCGCCGATGAACGCCCTGGACGCGGCGATGCAGGACCAGCTCAGGGCGGTCGCCGAGGAGGCCACGGCCCGCGCCGACGTGCGGGCCGTGGTGGTCTGGGGCGGTGAGAAGGTCTTCGCGGCCGGGGCCGACATCAAGGAGATGCAGCGGATGTCGTACAGCGACATGCTGCAGCGCGGGCCGGCCCTGCAGGGCGCCTTCGACGCGGTCGCCCGCATCCCCAAGCCGGTGGTCGCCGCGGTGACCGGCTACGCGCTGGGCGGCGGCTGCGAGCTGGCGCTCTGCGCGGACATCAGGATCGCGGCCGAGAACGCCAAGTTCGGCCAGCCGGAGATCCTGCTCGGACTGATCCCCGGGGCCGGCGGCACCCAGCGGCTGTCCCGTCTGGTCGGCCCGTCCCGGGCCAAGGAGCTGATCTTCACCGGCCGTCAGGTGCGTGCCGACGAGGCGCTGCGGATCGGCCTCGCGGACCAGGTGGTCCCCGCCGAGGAGGTCTACCCGACCGCGCTGGCCTGGGCGTCCAGGCTGGCGGCGGGCCCGGCGCTGGCGCTGCGCGCGGCCAAGGAGGCGGTGGACCGGGGGCTGGAGACCGACTTGGACACCGGGCTCGCCCTGGAGCGCAGTCTCTTCGCAGGTCTGTTCGCCACCGAGGACCGGGAGACCGGGATGCGCAGCTTCGTGGAGGACGGCCCGGGCAAGGCCGTGTTCCACTGATCGGTCCCTGATCGTTCCGCTGTTCCCAGGCATATGCCGGAAGCACTGATGATTCTTTACGCATTGTGCTCCCCAAGTCAGCACAGAGTCGCGATGATAGGGGCATGGCACCACGGGGCAAGGCTGAGCAGCGAGTGACGGACGGGACCGGCGGTGGTGCGGTCGCGTCGTTGGAAGGCGTCCCGGGGACCGCCGCGGACACCTTCTGGACCGAGGACTGGACGGCCGCGCTGTGGCCGGAAACGCTCGGCGGCTCGGCCGGCTGCCCGGAGGCGGTCACCCCGGCGGAGCTGGAGCTCGCCCTCTTCGGTCAGCTCACCGACCCGATGACCGAGGAGGTCCGGTTGCCTTCCGGTCCCGCCTCCTCGGCGAGAGCCCGTCGCCTCGTCCGGTCCGCCCTGGACACCTGGGGCCTGGGCGGCCTGGGCGAGGTGGCGGAGCAGCTGGTGGGTGAGCTGGTGGCCAATGTGGTCCGGCACACCGGCGGGCGCTCCTTCGGGCTGCGCCTGGTCCGGCGGCCGGGCAGCATCCGCTTCGAGGTGCGCGACCCGTCCAGGGCGCTGCCCTGCCTGATCATGGGCGACGCCGAGGACGACGCCGGGCGCGGGCTGCAGCTGGTCGATGTGATGTCCGACCGCTGGGGCGCGGACCTGCTCTCACGCGGCAAGTCGGTGTGGTTCGAACTCCGGTCCCGTGAGGCCGCCGCGGGCTGAGGCGGGGGTGATCAATCGGCTGGCCTTCGCCGGTGGCAGCGGGGAGGATAGCGATCATGACCACTCCTCACACTGCCGCGGTCCTGCCCGAGCCGCCGTTCTCGCTCACCGGTGACGGACTGTTCCTGCGCGAGTGGACGCAGGAGGACATCCCGGTGATGGTCCGGCTCTTCGACGAGCCCGAGGTGGCCCGCTGGACCCCGCTCAGCTCGCCGTTCGACCTGGACGCGGCCGCGCGCTACCTCGGCCGGGCCCGCGCGGCCCGGGAGGCGGGGACCAGGATCCAGTTCGCCATCAGCGAGACTGCCGAAGACGGCAGCGCACCGCGCGGCGAGGTCCTGGCGATGCTCAAGGGCGACGACGGGCGCGACGTCGAGATCGGCTATGCGATCGGCGCCGCCCACCGTGGCCGGGGCCTCGCGGTCCGCGCGGTACGGCTGCTCACCGATTTCGCCTGGACCGTCATCGGCGCCCGCCGGGTGGTCCTGCGGATCGAGCCCGACAACGACGCCAGCTCCGCCGTCGCCCGCAGGGCCGGCTACACCGCCGCCGACCTGCCCCTCGACGTCGTCGAGGACCCCGACGGCACCCGGATCTCGCTGCGGATCTGGGAGCACCGCCGTCCCGGGGTGTAGCGGCTGACGAAGCCTCAGGCCTCCTGCTCGGAACGTTCGGCGATGCGGCGGAGGTTCGCGGCGAAGACCTCGCGGGCGTCCGGGGTCAGCCGGGCCAGGGCGACCATCGCGGTCACGATGACGTCGCAGAGCTCGTTCCTGACGTCGTCCCAGCTGTGCGAGAAGCCCTTGCGGGGGTTGGTCCCGGTCGCGCCGATCACCGCCTCGGCGACCTCGCCGGCCTCCTCGGTGATCTTGAGGAGCTGGAGCAGCACCCGGGTGTCGTCGGGGATGTCGCTGCCCCGGTCGAGCCAGCGGACCAGGCTGTCGATGGTGTCCCAGGCGGTGTCGTCCACAGCGCTCCTGTAGGTAGGGGGCAGGCGGCCCAGGCTGGCCGAGGGCCGGGCCCGGCGTCAAACGCCGGCCCCGGCCCTCGGTGGAACGCGCACCGGACGGGACGTCAGACCGCGCCGATGGCCGGGTCGCTGGTGCTCACCCGACCGGTCTCGACATGACCGGCGATGCGCCGCAGGAAGGTCGCGTCCTCGGCGGAGGTCACCGTCAGGTCGTACCAGCCGTGCGTGGCGTCCAGAGTCGCCGTGTGCGTCCGGCTGGCGCCGGGCCGCAGCTGGTAGCTCTCCGGCCCGGCGCAGCCGTACGCGTCGGTGACCGTCAGCCGTACCGTCGTGTGCCCGTGGTTGCTCAGTACCAGCTTGACCCGGCTGCCGTGACCGTCATGACTGGTGGTCACCTCGGGCCCGGCGGTGGCGAGCCGCCCCTTGAACTCCCGCAGGAAGCCGTTGGGGCCGTGGGCCGAGAAGTCGTAGCCGCCGCCGGCGGCCGTGGACACGGTCCAGCTGCCGGTGAGCGACTTGTGCGCCTCGACGGTGTAGGTCCACGGACCGGCCGTGTCGGTGGTCGAGCGCACCTGCCAGTTCGCCCCGGCCCGGCCGTGGTTGGCGAACTCGACGGTCAGGGTGGACCTGGCGCTGTCGACCCGGCCGTCGGCGGACAGCTCGTACGGCAGCGGACGGGCCGGACGGGTGCCGCGCTCCTGCTTCGGCAGCGCCGGGGCCGAGGGAGGGGTGGGCACGTAGTCGGGGTGCCGGTTCTGGTCCGGCGGCTGGTAGCCGCCGGTGGCCGGCAGCGGGGGCACCGCGGTGTCGGTCCGGGAGAAGTCGAAGGCGGAGGTCAGGTCGCCGCAGACGGCGCGCCGCCAGGACGAGATGTTCGGCTCCTCGACGCCGAAGCGCTCCTCCATGAAACGGATGATCGAGGTGTGGTCGAACACCTGCGAGTTGACGAAACCGCCCTTGCTCCAGGGCGACACCACCAGCATGGGGACCCGCGGGCCCAGGCCGTACGGGGCCGAGAGGAAGCCGCTGCCGCCCGCGAAGAGGCTCGCGGCGGAGACCCCGTCTGTGTACAGCTCGTCGGCGACGTCCACGGTGGAGGCGCCCTGCGCCGCGGAGAACGGCGGCACCGGGGGCACCACGTGGTCGAAGAAGCCGTCGTTCTCGTCGAAGGTGACGAACAGCGCCGTCCTGGCCCAGACCGCAGGGTCGGCGGTGAGCGCGTCCAGCACCTGGGAGACGTACCAGGCGCCGTAGTTGGCGGGCCAGTTGGGGTGCTCGGTGAACGCCTCGGGGGCGACGATCCAGGACACCTGCGGCAGGTTCCCGGCCTTCACGTCGGCCTTCAGGACGTCGAAGAAGCCGTCGCCCTTGGTGACGTCAGTGCCGGTGCGGGCCTTGTCGTAGAGCGGGTCGCCGGGCTTGGCGTTGCGGTACTGGTCGAAGTAGAGCAGCGAGTTGTCGCCGTAGTTGCCGATGTAGGCGTCGCTGGTCCAGCCCCAGTAGCCGGCCGCGTCCAGCCCGGTGCCGACGTCCTGGTAGATCTTCCAGGAGACCCCGGCCTTTTCCAGCCGCTCCGGGTAGGTGGTCCAGGCGTACCCGGCCTCGGCGTTGTCCAGGACCGGTCCCTTGCCCTTGCCGTCGTTGCCGGTGTACCCGGTCCATAGGTAGTAGCGGTTGGGGTCGGTGCTGCTCATCAGCGAGCAGTGGTAGGCGTCGCAGATGGTGAAGGCGTCGGCCAGCGCGTAGTGGAACGGGATGTCGTCCCGGGTCAGATGGGCCATCGTGGTCGCGCCCTTGGCCGGGATCCACTTGTCGTAGGCGCCGTTGTTCCAGGCCCAGTGGGTGCTGTTCCAGTCGTGGGCGAGGTCCTCCAGGAAGGTCAGGCCCAGGTTCTTCGCGTCCGGGTGGAACGGCAGGATCTCCTTGCTGCCGTCCGACTGGTACCAGACGGACTTGCCGCTGGGCAGCGTCACCGGCTTGGGGTCGCCGAAGCCGCGGACCCCGCGCAGGGTGCCGAAGTAGTGGTCGAAGGAGCGGTTCTCCTGCATGAGGACGACGATGTGGTCGACGTCCTTCAGCGTCCCGGTGCGGTGGGCGGCAGGGATCGAGGCGGCACGGGCGATGCTGCTCGACATCGCGGTGGCGGCGGCGGTGCCGCCGGCCAGCTGGATGAAGCGGCGACGGTTGAGGGCAGTCATGAAGGAGGGGCTCCCGGTCTGTCCGAGGCGGGTGTTGGGGCGGGTGTTCAGGGTGAGGCGGTTGGACATTCTCACCACACTTGTTCGAACAAGTGGGGGCGTTTGCGAAACAACCAGGGGAAGGCTGCGCCAACTGCGCCGCGCTGTCGCGAGGACCCTGTGAATGATGCCGTCCGCAATCCTGTCAACAATTTGGTATTGCATCGGCATTGACCCGGCCGGTACGACGCCCGTACGGTCCCGGCACGGCATCACTTTCCAGGCGTGCACCACCGCACAACTCAGGGGGTCCGATGCGTCGTCCATCCATCGTCTGCACCGCCGCGGCGCTTCTCGCCGTCGCTCTTGCGGGATGCGGCAGCGGGGCCGGCAGTACCACCAGCACCTCGTCAGGGTCCGGGAGTTCCGCCGGCGCGGGCTCCGCCGCCGCTACCGTCGACGTCAACGTGGGAGTGATCCCCATCGTGGACGTCGCACCGATCTACCTCGGCCAGAAGCAGGGCTTCTTCGCCCAGCAGGGCCTCAAGCTCTCGCTGACCACCGCGCAGGGCGGCGCCGCGATCGTGCCCGGCGTCGTCAGCGGGCAGTTCCAGTTCGGCTTCTCCAATGTGCTCTCGCTGATGCTGGCCGAGCAGAACAGCGTGCCCATCAAGGCGATCTCCAACGGCGTGGCCTCCACCGGTGTGGCGGGCCAGGACTTCGGAGCCATCGTCGTGAAGAAGGGGAGCGCGATCACCTCGCCGAAGGACCTGGTGGGGAAGAAGGTCGCCATCAACACCCTGAAGAACATCAACGAGGTCGCCGTGCGCGAGTCGGTGCAGAAGGCCGGCGGTAATCCCAGCAAGGTGACCTTCGTCGAGCTCGGCTTCCCGGCGATGCCGGCCGCGCTCGCCAAGGGGCAGGTCGACGCCGCCCTGGTGGTGGAACCCGCGCTCGCCACCGTCAAGGCGCAGGGCGCCACGGTGATCGCCTCGCCGTACGTCGACGTCGCACCCAAGCTCACCGTGGCGATGTACTTCACCTCGACCAGCTATGCGCAGCAGCACTCGGACGTGGTGAAGAAGTTCCAGACGGCGCTGGCCGAGTCGCTGGCCTACGCCAACAGCCACCCCGATGACGTGCGCACCGTCCTCGGCAGCTACACCAAGATCCCGGCCGCCACGCTCAAGCAGATCACGCTGCCGAGCTGGCCCGCCGACGTCAACCAGGCATCGCTCCAGACGCTGGGTCAACTGGCGCTGGGCTACGGGCTGTTGACGAAGGCACCCGACCTCGCCACGCTCCTGCCGTGAGTCGGACCGCAACAGCGCGGCTGCGCGGCACGGCGCTCGGCACGGCCGGGCTGGTGGCCTTCGCGGCGGCGTGGGAGACGGTGACCCGGACCGGGCTGGTCGACGCCCGGTTCCTGCCGCCGTTCAGCCGCACCGCCGCGGCCCTGGGCCACGAGCTCGGGGACGGGGCCTTCTGGTCGGCGCTCGGCGACACGCTGACCGGATGGGCGCTCGGCCTGGCCATCGCCACCGCCGCCGGGATCGCGGCGGGGTTCCTCATCGCCGTCGTCCCGTACCTGCGCCGGGCGACCGCCTCGACGATCGAGTTCCTGCGGCCCATCCCCTCGGTGGCACTGATCCCGCTCGTGGTGCTGCTGTACGGCGCCAGGATCACCTCGGTGCTGGTGCTCGTGGTCTACGCGTCGTTCTGGCAGGTGCTGGTCCAGGTCCTCTACGGGGCCCAGGACGTCGACCCGGTGGCGGACGAGACCGCCAGGGCCTACGGCCTCGGCCCCTGGGCCCGGCTGCGGCATGTGCTGTGGCCCAGCGCCCTGCCGTACGTCATGACCGGCGTCCGGCTGGCCGCCGCCGTGGCGCTGATTCTCGCGATCACCGCCGAACTGGTGATCGGCGCACCGGGGTTGGGCAATCTCATCGCGGTCGCCCAGGACTCGCAGGCGGTGCCGGACATGTACGCGCTGATCCTGGTCACCGGGCTGCTGGGGGTCGTCGTCAACGTCGGCGCCCGCGCGGTGGAGCGCCATGCCCTGGCCTGGCACCAGTCGGTGCGCGGGGAGGTGCTGCTGTGAACGGATCCGGTGTGAACCGTCTGTTCCTCCGAATCGGAGCCACGGTGCTGCTCGTGGCCGGGCTGCCCGCCGTGCTGGTGACGGTGTGGTGGTTCGCCTCCGCCGGCAGCACCAGCATCTACGAGCCGCCGCTGCACCGGATCGTCTCGACCTTCGGCCAGGTGTGGACGCCCGACCGGCTCCGCACCGACGTGCTGCCGAGCGTGCTGCGACTGCTCGGCGGCTATGCGCTGGCGGGGTTGGCGGGCGTCGGCTGCGGCGTGCTGCTCGGCTCCTTCCGTACCGCGCGGGCGGTGGCCGAGCCGGTGCTCGAACTGTTCCGGGCCGTCCCGCCGCCGGTGCTGGTTCCGGTGATCATGCTCTTCGCCGGTATCGGCGACACCATGAAGGTCGTGGTCATCGCCTTCGGCTGCTTCTGGCCGGTCCTGCTCAACACCGTCGAGGGGGTGCGGGCCGTGGACCAGGTGGCCGACGACACCGCCCGTTGCTACGGCGTCAGGGGCGGCGGGCGGCTGGTCCACCTGGTCCTGCCGGCGGCCGGTCCGCAGATCATGGCCGGACTGCGGCAGGCGCTCTCCATCGGGATCATCCTGATGGTCATCAGCGAGATGTTCGCCGCCAGCAGCGGGATCGGCTTCACCGTCGTCGAGTTCCAACGCAGCTTCGCCATCCCGGAGATGTGGACCGGAATCCTGGTCCTCGGTCTGCTGGGCGTGGTCCTGTCGTTGCTGTTCCGGCTGGTCGAGCAGCGCGTGCTCGGCTGGTACCACGGGCTGCGCGGTGCGCAGCGGGAGGGCGGAGGCGGGCATGCTTGAGATCAGGCACCTGCGGAAGGTCTACGAGAGCACCGGACGCTCGGTCGAGGCGATCCGCGACATCGACTTCACCCTCGCCGATGGCGAACTGGTCTGCCTGGTCGGTCCGTCCGGCTGCGGCAAGACCACGCTGCTCAAGTGCGTCGCCGGGCTGCTCCGGCCGAGCGGCGGGACGGTCCTGCTCGACGGCTCCCCGGTGACCGGCCCCAGGCCGGGCCTCGCGGTGGTCTTCCAGGAGTACGGCCGCAGCCTCTACCCCTGGATGCGGGTCGGCGACAACGTCGAACTGCCGCTGCGCTATCAGAAGGGCCTGTCCCGGGCCGAGCGCCGCACCCGGGCGGGGGAGGCGCTGGCCGCGGTCGGCCTGGCCGAGGCCGGCCGCGCCTACCCCTGGGAGCTCTCCGGCGGCATGCAGCAACGGGTGGCCATCGCCAGGGCGTTGGCCTACCACCCCGAGGTGCTGCTGATGGACGAGCCGTTCGCGGCGGTCGACGCCCAGACCCGGGCCGACCTGGAGGACCTGGTGCGCCGGCTCTGGTCGGAGCGGGGGATGACGGTCCTGTTCGTCACCCATGACATCGACGAGGCGGTCTACCTGGGCGAGCGGGTGCTGGTCCTGAGCAAGTCGCCGACGGTGATCCTGGAGGAGATCGAGGTCGACCTCCCGGCGGCGCGCGACCAGCTGACGACCCGTGCGGACCCGGAGTTCACCCGGCTGCGCACCAGGGTGCTGGAACGCATCCGCGGCACCGCGCCCAAGGGGGTGGCCCAGGACCAGTGACGCGGTGGGCCGGGCGCTCGGTGTCAGGTGAGGCTCACGGCAGCTTCCCTGGTGTCCTGGGGCACTGTCTCGCGGCGGGGGAGCAGCAGCGGAGTGGCCAGGAGCAGGACTCCGGCGGCCGCGATCGCGGTGCGGGGGCTGGTGGCGGCGGCGAGCAGGCCCCACAGGGCGGTCAGGGCCGCGATCGCGGCGCTGCTGCTGATCGACCACGCGGTCAGGGTGCGGGCGACGCGGTCGGAGGCGGTGTGGTCGAGCCGGTAGGTGGCCAGCACCGGGTTGAACAGGCCGATGCAGGTCACCAGGCCGAACTGGACGACGATGATGAGGACGATCCCGGGGACACCGGGCCCGACGAACGCCAGCCCGAGAGACCAGCAGGCGCGCAGCGTCCCGGCGGTGAGCATCACCCGGTGCTGCCCGAACCGCGCCACGAGCCGGCGCGCGAGGCGCGATCCGACGAGGCCGCCGACGCAGGGGGACGCGAACACGAGACCGTACTGCCAGGGCGGGAACCCGAGGCGGCCCAGCAGGAGTACGGCGAGCAGCGGTTCGGTGGCCATGATCAGGCCGTTGACCACGATCGTGTTGAGGAACAGCGGGCGCAAGGTCGAGTGGGTGAGGATGTGGCGCCATCCTGCGAGCAGATCGCCCGCTCGCAGTCGCGGTGCGCCGGTCCGCTCGGTTTGCGGTTCCGTCCCGCCGATGGCGCGGATGCCCAGCGCCGAGAGCAGGTAGCTGACCGCGTCGGCGACCACGGTCGTCACCGGGCCGAACAGCCCGATCGCGGCCCCGCCGAGCGGTGGTCCGACCACCGTCGCGGTCCAGGTCGTGGACTCGAACCGGCCGTTCGCGACGAGCAGGTCCTCCGGCGGCACCAGCGCCTTCAGATACGCACCGCCGGCCGCCTTGAAGGCGATGTCGGCCGCGGCCACGACGACGGAGACAACGAGGAGTTGGGCGAAGCCGAGCCGGCCGAGCGTGAACACGGCGGGGACGCTCATCAGGGCCGCGAACCGGACCAGGTCCATCGCCACCATGACCGGCCGCTTGCGGTGGAACTCCACCCACGGCCCGAGCACCACCGCGACCAGCGCTCCCACCGCCCGCCCCGAGGCGGCCAGCACCGCCACCCGGGTCGGCCCGGAGTGCAGCACCAGGATCGCGATGAAGGGGAACGCGCCGAACCCGAGCCCGGTGCCGTACGAACTGACCGCGAACGCCGCCCACAACCACCCGAACCGCCGCCCCAGCGCCCGCCTGCCCGTCATACCCACAGCAAAGCGGCTAGCGGACGCCCGGATCAAACAACCGATCGGCCGGCCAGGCACAACCATCGGTTGTGCCTCCAGCCTGCGGGTCAGCCGATGACGGCGACGGGGCCGTTCCAGGCGTCGCGGTCGACGGTCAGGGCCGAGCCTCGGTAGGTCTCGTGGAGGTTGACGGCGTACTGATGGCCGCGGCGGTGGCCGCTCCACAGCGAGGCGGACCAGGGGAAGCCGGTCGTGGTGTCGGCGTTGCCGTCGTAGCGGGCGTACCAGAGGGCGTCGGGGAGGTCCGCCGTACCGGCCGCCGCGGCGGAGGCGATCGCGTTGGCGCTGGACTTGCTGAAGCCGTAGAACCCGGCCCAGTAGCCGGCCGCGTGCGCGGCGCGGTCCCATGCCTGGACGTAGGTCTGCACCGCCTGGACGCAGGAGCTGTTGGTGGTGTCGTAGGCCTCCATGTCCAGGTAGAGCGCGCTGCCGCGGTGCATGCCGAGCGCGGCGGCGCGGCGGGCCGCGTCCGACCCGTCGCTCGCGCCGAGTGAGCCGGCGTTGGTGGCCGAGATTCGCTCGGGGTTACTGGAGGTTTGGCAGGGCGGCTGTGCGCCGACGTACAGCGGGATCAGTTGCCAGCCGGAGGCGTGCACCGAGGCCACCCAGGCGGCGGTGAGCTGGGGTTGGGCGCAGCCGCGGTTCGCGCCGCCGATGTAGACGGCGGCCGCGCCGTAGGGGGAGGCGGAGTGCCAGGCGTTCATCGTGGACAGGCCGGGCGCGGTGCAGGTGTCGAAGGCAAGGCCGGTGAAGACACGGGTGGCGGGCAGTCCGGCGGATCCACCTGAGGCGGTGGTGGTCGTGCCGTGCGTCGCACCGGCGGCGGACGACGTGGACGAGGAGGCGCTCGCCGAGGCCTTCGCGCTCGCGCCGGCGGCCGCCGAAGCGGAGGCGGAGGCGGCCGCCGAACCGGAGTGCGTCCCGCTGGGCGCGGGCCCGCCCGTCGCCGCGCCCGTCGTCACGCTCGTCGTCGCCGCAGCATCACCTGCCGCCGCGTTCGCCGAGCCGGTCGGCTGTGTTCCGCCGCCGTGCCCGGACAAGGCGAAGGCCCCGCCGCCGATGACCAGCACCGCAGCTGCGGCGGCCAGCGGGAGAAGAGAGGGGTGGCGCTTGGAGCGGCGGCGGTTCGACACGGGAGCCTCGGCAGGTCAGAGGAGAGCACAGGTTCGACGATCAGACGGATGATCGTCACGCGGTATGCGACTGCAGACCCTACACGGATCTCAACCCGTAGCCGCGCCTGGGCGCTTGAGCCACGGGAACGCGAGGGGGCCGGTCATCTATGCTGCGTGCCCGTCGTAGCGGTGCGTCGTCGACGATGCCCCACGAGCGAGTGCGAGGAGTGCAGCATGGTGTCGCGATGGAGTCAGAACCGCCGGAACCGGTGGGCAGGCGCGGCAGGGTTGGCCCTGGCCCTGGCCCTGGTGCTCGGGTTTGCGGCGTGGTGGGCTCGCAGCCCATCGGTCGCGGTGTCACCGCCTCGCGCCCGGCAGTACACGGCGCAGAGTGTCTGCCTGCTGACCCCGCCGGCCGGGCTGGCCGACGCGGCTGCCGCCCAGGCATGGGCCGGACTTGAGGACGTGTCCGCGAAGTCGCACGTCCAGGTTCGTTACCTGGCGGTGGTGGGCGTGGACTCGCCAGGGGCGGACGGGCCGTTCCTGGCCTCGCTGGTGAGTCAGGGCTGCCAGGCGGTGGTGGTGTCCGGAGACGCGGAGATCCAGGCCGCCGAGGCTGAGGCCGCACGGTTCCCCGGTACGAAGTTCCTGCTCTTGGGACAGTCCGTCGCCCGCGACAACCTCTTGGGAATCTCTTACCCTCATGCCGACGCTGCGCGCTCGGCCACCGCTGCGGCAGTAGGGCACTTGGTCGCATCTTGATCTATTTGTCGACTCGTTAGTTTCCCTATGTCCCTTTTGCTTCAGGGATTTTCTGTGAGCTGACTCTGCATGCTCTGGCTGCCGTCAATGTAAGAGCCTGGTGGTAGCTCCTCATCCGATCTTGTCATGGCCCCGTTCCTCTGTGATCAACTTCTCGCTGTTCTCTTGATGTCGCGGGTCTTGTGATCTAGGTGGGGTATTCGTGGCGCGTGTGCGGTCGTTCCGGAAGTCCGGTTGGGCCCTGAGCAGTCGGCGCATGCGCGCGCTGATCCGCCTGGTCGCCGTGGTGATGGTGGCTGTCGTGGCCTGGGGCTCGGGCATAACGACGGCCGGTGCCGCGGAAACCGGCTTCCCGTCGCTGCACATACCCTCGCTGTCGCAGATGTTGGGCTGGCTGTCGGACCCGCACTGGGGAAGGCTGCCGCAGCAGCAGACCGGGACGGCGGCCGGGCACAGCCACCGGGCGTCGGCGGCAGCGACCCGGTCGGGCCGAGGCGCTGGACACAAGCCAGGCAGTGGGAAGGGGCAGCTCCCGGTCTACGCCCCGTACCAGTCGCAGCCCGCGTCCGGCGTGAGCGCCTCGCAGCACGGCTACGACGCACGGACCAGCCGACGCAACGCCGTCAAGTCCACCCGGACGTCGAACTACTTCCAGAACGCCGACGGGTCGATCACCCGCCACATCGCCCAGGCGCCCATCAACTACAAGGACGCCAACGGGAACTGGCAGCCGATCGACACCCGGCTGACGGCCGGGGGCGGCCGCTGGCACGAATCCGGGAACTCCGTCGCCGTCGACTTCGCCGCGAACGGCACCGACCCGCAGGTCGCGACTGTCGGTGTCGACGCCGCTCACTCCGTCTCGTTCGGACTCTCAGGCGCGTCGTCGGCCATGGGGCGGGTCGCCGGCTCCACGATCGACTACCCGGCGATCGCGCCGGGTACCGATCTGTTGCTGACCCCGACCGCGACCGGAGCGAAGGAAGCGATCGTGCTGCGCTCCGCGCAGGCGGGCAATTCCTGGACGTTCCCGCTCGGCCTGAAGGGTCTGACGCCGCGGCAACTGTCTGACGGATCGATCGACCTGGTGGATGCCGCGGGCAGGACCGTGGAGCAGATACCGCACGCCTACGCCTACGACTCCAAGGTCGACCCGCGTTCCGGCGACTCGGCCACCACCAGTGCGGTCTCCTACCAACTGGTGCACACCGGTGGCCAGTGGGCGCTCAAGGTCACCCTGGACGCGAGGTGGCTGCACGACTCCGCGCGGCAGTTCCCGGTGACCGTCGACCCGACCGTCACCGACGGCTGGACCACCGCCTACTCGGAGACCGGCAACACCGGGGACCACTCCTACGAGCAGTTCGTCAAGATCGGCTCCTACGACTCGGGCACGACCAAGGCCAACGCCTACATCAACCACTGGGACACCAGCTGGGACGGCTCCGGCGTCACGGTCACCGCCGCGACCCTGAACCTGTTCGACACCTGGGCCTCCACCTGCACCGCCGAGCGCTTCGACGTCGCCCTGGTGACCCAGGCGTGGACCCCGTCCGGAGTGAGCGCCTACCCCGGCCCGACCTACGGCGCCTCCATCGGCAACGCCACGCCCACGGTCTCCGCCGCGTGCGCGAACACCGGCAACAGCCCCAGCACCGGCAACTGGGTCAGCGTCGCGCTCTCCACCTCCGCGTTCCAGGGCTGGATGAGCGGCGCGACGCCCGACTACGGTCTGGCGGTCTACGGCGCCACCACCGATGCGCTGCACTGGAAGAAGTTCGCGTCCTTCATGGACCCGAACCTCGGCCCCTACATGTCGGTGACCTACACCGGCAACACCGGCCCGCAGATCTACGAGCAGTACCCCAACAACAATGCCGTCGCCTACACCACCACCCCCGAGCTGACGGCCTGGTCCTCCGGGGCGAACTCGACGGGCAGCAGCAGCACCCTCAAGTACGACTTCAGCGTCTACGACAACACCAACACCAAGGTCGCCGACTCGGGGCAGATCGCCGCCGGTGACTGGACCGTGCCTGCGGGCAAGCTGACCTGGGGGCACACCTACTACTGGCAGGTCCTGTCCTACGACTCCTCGATCTGGTCCGCCTCCACCGGTCTGCGCGCCCTGTCGGTGCAGGTCCCTCAGCCGCTGATCACCTCGGGCCTGTCCCAGAACAGCAGCGAGCACGGCTTCGACTCCTCGATCGGCAACTACACCACCTCCGACACCGACGCCACGGTCTCCACCGCGGGCCCGAGCCTCGACGTGGTGCGTGACTACAACTCGCGCGACCCGCGGTACAAGGGCGCCTTCGGCGCCGGCTGGTCGAGCGTCTTCGACTCCCGTGCGACCGAGCAGTACGACGCCTCCGGTGCGGTGACCTCTGTCCTGGTCACCTACCCCGACGGCTCCCAGGTGGGCTTCGGCAGGAACGGCGACGGCACCTTCTCCCCACCGTCCGGGCGCTGGGCCACCTTCAAGTCCGTGACCGGCGGCTACACGCTCACCGACAAGAACGACACCGTCTACACCTTCACCACCTCGCTGGGCTCCGGCGGCTACGGCATCTCCTCGATCACCGACGCCACCGGCAACCCGATCACTTACCACTGGACCGGCAGCCAGATCGACACCATGACCTCCGGGGTCTCCGGCCGTGCCCTGCACCTGACCTGGTCCACGCCCACCGGAGCAGTCGCCTCCCACGTGGCCACCGTGGCCACCGACCCGGTCGACAGCAGCAACTCCAGCAGTGCCCTGACCTGGACCTACATCTACACCGGCGACCAGCTCACCAGCATGTGCACACCGCTGCAGACCGCTGCCGGGAGCAGCGGCGCGTGCGCCAAGTACGCCTACACCGCAGGGTCGCAGTACCAGAACGCGGTGCTGGACCTGGGTGCGAGCAGTTACTGGCCCCTCTCGGACGCCTCCGGCACGACCGCCACCGACAAGGTCCTGGCCAACCAGGGCGACAAGAACGCGACCTACAGCGGCGTCACCCTCGGCCAGAGCGGCAACCCGCTGACGGGCAGCTCGGCCACCGTCGCCTCGTTCAACGGCACCAGCTCCCAGGTGCAGCTGCCGGACAACACCGGCAACAATGCCAACTCCGGCGCGCTGTCGATGTGGTTCAAGACCTCCACCAAGGGTGGGGTCCTCTACTCCTACGCGTCCACGCCGGTCAGCGCCGGCAGCACGACGGGCTACTACACCCCGTCGATCTACGTCGGCAGCACGGACGGCAAGCTGAACGCCGAGTTCTGGTACAGCGGCGGCGTGGCTCCGCTGGTCTCCAGCGCCTCCGTGGCCGACGGCAACTGGCACCACATCGTGCTCTCCGCCGCCGGCAACTCGCAGACCCTCTTCCTGGACGACGCCAAGGTCGGCTCCCTCTCCGGCACCGTCACCATCAAGAGCGCGTCGGCGTTCGGCCAGAACCAGCCCTACAACGTCGTCGGCGCCGGCTTCCTCGGCGGCACCTGGCCGGACGAGCCCAACTACAGCACCAGCAGCAACACCGGAACCGCCTCGTACTTCAACGGCTCGATCGCGAACGTCGCCTGGTACGACCGGCCGCTGGTCGCCGCCGACGTCGACGCGCTCTACCAGTACGCCCACCACGCCGGCAGCCTGCTCAGCCAGGTCACCCGTCCCTCGGGCAAGGTCTACTCCCAGGTCCAGTACGACCCGGCGACCACCACGGTCACCCAGGTGACCGACGAGAACGGCGGCGTGTGGAAGCTCAACGCGCCCACCATCACCGGCTCCTCGCAGACCTACCGGGGCGCGGTCCTCGGCGGCGCGCCGGTCGACTACTGGCGGCTGGGCGACGCGGCAGGCTCCACCTCGGCGGTCAACGAGGTCCGAGGAGGCGTTGCCACCTACAACGCCGTCACCCTCGGCCAGGGCGGGCCGTTCTCCGACATCACGGCCGGCAAGTTCAACGGGACCTCGTCGTACCTGCAGCTCCCGAGCTCGGCGACCGTTTCGGGGGGCGCCAACTCGGTCGAGATGTGGTTCACCATGAACTCCGGCAGCACCGCGGGCGGCGTGCTCTTCGACTACGCCGGGGCCTCCCTGACCGGGGGAAGCCCGGCCTCGAACTCCTACGTACCCGCGCTGTACGTGGGCACGGACGGCTTGCTGCGCGGCCGGTTCTGGGGCTTCGGTTACGCGACCACCACCGCCAAGGTCAACGACGGCAAGTGGCACCACGTCATGCTGTCGACCTCCACCACCGCCGAGACCCTCTACCTGGACGGCACGCAGGCCGCGACCGCGACCGGCACGGCCACCGCGTCCAACTCGCAGTACGTCTACGTCGGTGCCGGCGAGGTCAGTGGCTGGCCGTCCGCGCCCACCAACACCCTGGGCTACTTCCCCGGCTCCATCGCCGAGGTGTCGCTCAACCGCGCGCAGCTGTCCGCCCAGGACGACGCGGTGCACTACGCGGCGGGCAAGAACTCCACCGGTCTGCTGCCGGTCGAGAACGTCACCGTCACCGACCCGACCGGTGCCACGGAGACCAACCGCTTCGATGTGGCCAACGGCTACCGGCAGCTCTCGGAGACCGACGGGCTGGGCAACACCACCAGCTTCGGCTACGACACCAGCGGCTTCCAGTACGCCGTCGTCAACCCCAACGGGGTCGCCACGCTGACCGGTCATGACGTGCGCGGCAATGTGGTGTCGACCACCACCTGCCAGAACGAGGCAGCGAACGCCTGCTCCACCCAGTACTTCACGTACTACCCGGACGACACCACCGCGCAGCTGACCACCGCCGACCCGCGCAACGACACCATGCTGACCTCGCGCGACGGCCGCTCCGCGTCGGCGACCGACACCACTTACCTGACCAGCTTCGGCTACGACAGCTCGGGCAACCGCACCACCGTCACCACCCCGGCCGTGCCCGGCTTCCCGAACGGCCGTACCACGACCACCGTCTATTCCGACGGCACCAGCACCTACCCGGCCAGCGACAGCGGCAACGTGCCCAAGGGCCTACCGGTGTCCACCACCACCCCGGGCGGCGCCGTGAACAAGGTCGCCTACAACCACCTGGGCGACGTCACCTCCACCACCGACGCCGACGGCCTGGTCACCACGTTCAGTTACGACAACACCGGCCGGGTCAAGTCCAAGACCCAGGTTTCCGACACCTACCCGAACGGCCTGACCACCAGTTACAGCTACGACGCCGACGGTCAGGTCACCCAGGAGACCGACCCCGCGGTCACGGACCGCGTCAGCGGCGCGATTCACACCGCGCAGACCTCCACCGTCTTCGACGTCGACGGCGGCATCACCGCGCAGACCGTGGCGGACACCACCGGCGGTGACGCCACCCGCAAGGAGACCACCGCGTACAACAGCTACGACCAGGTCGCCTCGCGCACCGACGGCAACGGCAACGCCGGCGCCACCAACGGCGCCACGACCAGCTACAGCTACGACGCGATGGGTGAGCAGGTCAAGGAGACCACCCAGAGCGGCGTCACCACCGAGTCCGCCTATGACGCGGACGGTCACCTGCTCACCGTGACCCTGGACAACTACACCGATGACCCGGTCAACCCCAGTACCGCCACCAACCTGGTCGAGTCCTCGCGTGCCTACGACCCGGCCGGCCGCCTCGCGTCCATTACGGACTCGATGGGCAACACGACCACCTACACCTACACCGACAACGGCTTTGTCTCGACCATCACCCGCACCGACAAGAGCAGCCACAGCTACCAGGTGCAGTCGAACACCTTCGACGACGCCGGGAACCTGACCCAGCGCGTCACCGACAACGGTGCCACCGTCAGCCAGTTCAAGGTCGACGCGGCCTCCCGGGTCACGACCACCACGCTCGACCCCACCGGCGCCGACCGGGTCACCCAGCGCTCCTACACCCCGGACGACCAGGCGGCGACCACCACCCAGACCGACGCCACCGGCTACGACCGCACCACGTCCGCCAGCTACGACCCCATGGGCAACGTCCTGTCCCAGACCGTCTACGGGGACGCGTCCGGCCACCCTTCCGCCTGGTACCCGCTGAACCAGACCAGCGGAACCGCCGTCACCGATGCCTCCGGCAACGGTTACACCGCCACCGCCGACTCCGGCGTGACCTGGAGCGGGGGAGCCGCCGCCTTCGCCGGTAGCACCACCGGCACCGGCGGCCTGATCTCCGCCAATGCCCCGGTGCTGACCACCAACTCCTCCTACACCGTCTCCGCCTGGGTCGACCCCGCCGACCTGTCCACCTATCGCACCTTCGTAGGGCAGGCCGGCGCCAACGCGGGCGCGTTCTACCTGCAGTACAACAAGGCCGCCGGCGGCTGGACCTTCGTCACCACCAGCGCGGACTCCACGACCGGCACCCAGACCAGCGCGCACACCACCAGTGCGACCGCCAACACCTGGACCCACCTGGTGGGGGTGTACAACTCCAGCACCGGGGCGATGAGCCTGTACGTCAACGGTGCCCTGGCTGCCAGCGCCACCGCTGCCACCACCTGGAACGCCTCCGGTCCGCTGACCGTGGGAGGAGTCAAGACCACGGGCGGCACGATCTCCAATGTCGTCAACGGCCAGGTCTCCGACGTGCAGGCCTACCCCCGCGCGCTGTCCGCCGCCGAGGTCGCCACCCTCTACGGCAACGGCCGCACCGGCGGCACCGTCGGCTCCAACAACTCGCTGACCACCAGCTGGAGTTACGACAAGCGCGGACTGCCCACCGCGAAGACCGACCCGAACCAGAACACCACCGCCTTCAGCTACGACGAGGGCGGCAACCTCGCCCTCACCACCGCTCCCGCCGTGGCCGTCGAAGGTGTCGGCACGGAGAGGCCCTTCACCGGGATCGGGTACGACACGTTCGGCGAGCCGGTCGAGCAGAGCGACGCCGACGGTAACGTCACCAGGACCGGCTACGACGCCAACGGGCAGAAGATCTCGCAGACCCTGCCCAGCTACACCCCGACCGGCGCGTCCTCGCCGGTGAACGGCACCACCACCTGGACCTACGACAGCGACGGCAACGTCGTCGCCACGCAGACCCCCGGCGGGGAGACCACCCAGCACGTGTACGACCAGCTCGGCGACGTCGCGAAGACCATCGAGCCGGACAGCACCACGCTGCACTCCACCTACGACACCAACGGTGAGGAGCTCTCCTCCAGCGACGGCAACGGCGCGACCACCCAGGCCACGTACGACTGGATGGGCCGCCGGATCACCTCGACCGTCCTCGAGCGCTACCCGACCGCGCAGACCCTGACCAGCCAGTACTCCTACGGCGTCAGCACCGGCAACCCCTATGGCGCCTTCCTGGCCTCCACGACCACGCCGGGCAACGAGACCACCAGCTACGGCTACGACCGCCTCGGCGAGACCACCCGGGTCACCGACGCCGCCGGCAACGCCACCAACTACAGCTACGACTTCGCCGGCCGCCTGGCCAAGACCACCCTGGCCGACAACTCCTCCACCCAGACCGCTTACAACCCCCTCGGCCTGCCCACCGACCAGTGGCAGTACGACACGTCCGGCAACCAGCTGACGCACGCCAGCACCACGTACGACGGGAACGGCAACGCCACCGCCGTCACCGACGCCAACCAGCACACCAGCCACTTCGTCTACGACGCCAGCAACCTGGTCACCCAGGAGACCCAGCCGGTCGACGCCAACACCTCCATCACCACCAGCTTCGGTTACGACGCCGCCGGGAACCGGGTGCGCTTCACCGACGGCCGGAACAACAACTGGACCTACGGCTTCACCCCTTGGGGCCAGCAGGCCTCGGTCACCGCGCCCCCGGTCACCACCAGCGGCTACAGCTACACCACCGCGGCGGACTCCACGACGACCTACGCCTACACCCCCGACGGCCAGCTCCAGACCATGGTCCAACCCGGCGGCGTGACCAGCAGCTACGCCTACGACAGCGTCGGCAACGTCACCACCGAGACCGGGACCGGGGCCGACGCCGCCACGGCGACCCGCAACTTCACCTACGACAACGCCGGCAAGGTCCTCACCGCCGCCACCAGCACCGCCGGAACCAGCGGCAATCCGGACCACCAGGCCGCAACCAGCAACAGCTTCAGCTACAACGACCGCGGGCAGCTGCTGACCGCCAGTGGTTCGGGCGGCTCGTCGAGCTTCGGCTACAACAACGACGGCAACCTCATCACGCGCGCCGACGCCGCCGGCACCACCAGCTACGGCTACGACACCGCCGGACGCCTCTCCACCCTCAACGACGCCGCGACCGGAACCCAGCTCAGCTACGGATACAACACCCTCAACCAGCCGCAGACCGTCACCTACGGCAGCAGCGGCAACGTCCGTACCTACGGCTACGACACACTGCACCGCCTCAAGACCGACACCCTGGCCAAGGGCGCGACGACGCTCGCCTCGATCAACTACGGCTACGACAACAACGGCAACCTGCTGACCAAGAACACCACGGGAGTCGGCGGAGCCTCCAACAACACCTACACCTACGACTGGGCCAACCGCCTCACCTCCTGGAACAACGGCAGCACCAACACCGCCTACGCCTACGACGCCTCCGGCAACCGCACCCAGGTCGGCTCCAACGTCTACACCTACGACGCCCGCGACCAGCTCACCAGCGACGGCGTCAACACCTACCGTTACTCCGCGCGCGGCACGCTGACCCTGGACATCACCTCGTCCGGCAGCACCGCGTACGCGGCCGACGCCTACGGCCAGCAGATCACCGCCGGCACGCAGTCCTACACACTCGACGCCGGTGGCCGGAACATCTCCGACACCGACAGCGCGAACAGCACCTCACGCACCTTCCAGTACTCCGGTGCGGGCAACACCATCGCCGGCGACGGCGACTACACCTACACCTACGGCCCGGGTGACGCGCTCATCGGCATGAACACCGCCGGAGCCACGTCCACGAGTACCGGAGTCCTGGCCGTCACCGACCAGCACGCGGACGTCGTCGGCACCTTCGCCGCGGGCGGGACCGCACTGTCCGGCTCGGCCACCTACGACCCGCTCGGCAATGTCACCGGCGGCAGCGCCCTGCCCGGACACCTCGGCTTCCAGTCCGGCTGGACCGAGCAGGCCACCGGCAAGGTCGGCACCGCGTCACGCTGGTACAACCCGGCGACCGGCACCTTCCTCAACAAGGACTCCGCCAGCCTCAACCCCGTCCCCAACTCGGTCTCGGCCAACCCCTTCGCCTACGTCAACGACAACCCCCTGGCCGGCACCGACCAGTCCGGCCAGTGTTCCTGGTACGACGTCGTCTGCGGCGTGTCCGAGGCGGCCTCCACCGTCTCCTCGGCGGTCGACGACTTCTCCTCCTGGTCCTCCAACACGTTCGACTCCTGGGGTTCGGGCATCTCCTCCTGGGCCTCGGACACCTGGAACACCGTGGTCAGTGCCGCCGCGACCGTCGTCCACGTCGTCACCCACCCCGTCGACAGTTGGCACCACTTCACCCACTGGGCACACCGCGTCTACCACTGGGCCTCACGTCATGTCCGACGCTGGGTCCGCTCAGCGGTCCACGCCTGGCACGCGATCAAGAGAGCGGCCAAGGCCTTCATCAGACATCCGCTCCGTGCCATCGGACGAGGCATCAGCATCGGCATCCATGCGACCGTCCGCGCGCTCAAGGCGACGGGCAGGTTCATCAAGCACCACGCAGCCGCCATCACCTCGTTCGTCGCCTCCACGGCCGTCTTCGCCGGCTGCGAGGCGTTCACCGCCGGCATCGGCTCCGTCGGCTGCGCCGCAGCCGCGGGCGCCGTGGGCAACCTGGTGACCCAGGGCTTCAAGTGCGCCGACAAGGGCGGCTCCTCCTGCAGCCTGGGCGCCTTCGGCAAGACCGCGCTGGAAGGCGCCGCCGAGGGTGCCCTGGGCGGAGGCCTCGGCGAACTGGGCGGAGCGATCCTCGGCAAGGTCGCCCCCAAGGCCCTGGACGCCGTCGGCGGCCTCTTCGGCAAGGGCGCCACCGAGGCCACCGACACCGCCACCACCGACGCCACCGACCAGGCCGCCCGCGAGGCCGACGCGAACCAGGCGACCAGCAGCACCGATGAGGCGGGCGGAAGCGGACGTTCCTGCCCGACCCCGCACAGCTTCACCGGGGCCACCCCCGTCCTGATGGCGGACGGCACCGCCAGGGCCATCGACCGGATCAAGGTCGGCGACACCATCGCGAACGCCGTCCCCGGCCAGAAGGGCACCCAGGCCCACAAGGTCACCGCCGTCATCGTGACCCACACCGACCACGACTTCGCCGACGTCACCATCTCACCGGTGGGCAGGACGGCCGATTCCCCGAAGGCCCAGCCCAGGGCCGCGAACCTCTCAGTGAAGTCCCGCATCATCCGCAAGACCGGCCTCGGCCTCGCCGCCGCAGCCGCCGGCATCGGTGCCCTCCTCGGCCTTGGGCACCACGACCCGAGCGCCGCGACCTCGGCCACCCCAGCCGCCTACACCTTGCCAACTGACGGCACGACGGCAACGGGCGGCACCCTCCACACCACCTTCCACCACCCCTTCTACGACGAGACCCAGTCCTCCTTCGTCGAGGCCGAGCACCTCCACCCCGGTGACCTCCTCCAAACCCCGACCGGCACCGCCCAGGTCACCGACGTCCACCTGTTCCACGCGAACACCACGACGTACGACCTCACCATCGGCGACCTCCACACGTACTATGTGCTCGCCGGGACCACACCGGTGCTTGTGCACAATTGCGGAAGCAATACGGGGGGAACGTACGGGAGCCTGAAGCCGGCCAACCAGCCGGGCCTGCCTCCGCAAGAGATCAACCATATGCCTCAGAACGCCTCGACCCCTCTTGGGTACGACCGGGGACCGGCAATTCGGATGGACAAGGTCGACCATCGGCAGGTTTGGTCGACGGGCCAAGGAAGTCGCCCAGAGCCGAAGGCGTGGCTCATGATGCAGCGAGAGCTCGTAAATTCTGGCCGAATAGACGAGGCCATGCAGAATGACATCAATGACATCACAACGCGCTTCCCGGGAAAATACAATAATGCGATTGGCGACATGATCGGTGCACTGCCCGGCAATGCTCAGTATCAGGCGCTTCGCACTGTCCCAAAGCAAGTTCAAGTGCAATTGACTCTGTGGTAGAATGCGAGGCAATTCGGAGGTGGCAAATGGTAATTGATCTCGACCCCCCTCGAGGGGCAGGCGATCTGGCGATCGGCATGCCCATCGAAGAGGCGGAGCGAATCCTGCGGGAGATTTCAGGGTTCATGCCGCCAGCCCCAGGGGAGGCTAGGAATAAAGGCTTTGCGCACTACGACTCGGAGTTGTCAATTTCCCTTGACTTCGATTCTCGTGGAGTGGTGCGCGCGATCGAACTGTTTCGCCCCGAAGGGGATGTTCAAATTACTTTCCGCGGTCTATCTTTGTTTGAAGAGCCTGCGGATGTCGTCATTGCGCGATTCTCTGAAATGTTCCGAATTGAGATCGAAGATGAGGGACTGAATGTCACGGTACCTGATGTTTTCATTGGACTCTGGAGGAGCGTGACTCCCGAAGAATCCGGCGGGGAAGAGGGGCGTTATTTTGAGTCGGTCCTAATCGCCGCTCCAGGCTACGGGGCATAAGATATGTGGCCTTCTCTATCGATTGCCTTGGGTCCGAGGATGAATAAATAAGAGTATCGGACGCGAGCGCTGCCCATCGGATCACCCCCGGTGGGCAGCGCTTTTGCATCTTAAGGACTGGCCAGATTGATGGTGGCATGGATTCCTGTGTCGCCTGGGTTTCCTTCATCTGCCCTGCCGCGAGGACGCATTCGCCACCTACGACCTCCTCGCCGCCGGCATCCACACGTACTATGTGGAGGCTGGAGCGACCCCCGTTCTCGTCCACAACTGCAAAGCTGACGCGGAACTGCAGGCGGACGCGAACGCCATTCATGAGACATGGCGGACACTTTATGGGTGAGACATGTATCTATGAAGCCGTGAGATGCAGCAGTACCGTGATCAGCTGCAGAGTATTTCGCCCTCAAAAAGGCTTGTACTTGCTGTATCTGTGATGGATTGGACCCTGGATGAGATGGGCCAGTTGGAATCTGGGGTGGTCAAGGACTGCATCAATGAGGGAATGCGAGTTGCCCGCGAGGCAGTTCGCTTGGACGCTGATGAACTGACGCTCTCTGAGGAAATGCTTGACGCGTGGAATGATGTGGACGATCAAGCTGATGAGCCAGGAACCACACATGTGATGTCGGCAATCCTTGCATGTGCAGATGCGCCAGAGGGGCTCTCGGGGGAAGTGCTCTATGGTGTCCTGCGCTTCTGCTATGAGGCGGTGCGGGAAAGGTTTGAAGAGGAAGGATCTGTTGGGAGCCTGGAGGCAGAGCTGGCGAATGTAAGGTGCGTTGAAGCGATCTCCTTCCAAAAGTCGCACATTGCAGACGCTCTTTTGAGATGATGGGGAGAAATATGGGAAGCGTGGGGCTCAATGGTGGTTGGTGCGGGTCACTGATGCGCGGGCTCGGGATTGACGAGCTGCTCGTCCATGCGCCGTCAGGAATATTTATCATCAATGCTGTGCGGAGGCCGTCAATTCCAAAGGCGTTGTTGTAGGAGTGGCAGTAGTTACGCTTGCAGGAGATGACAGGATGGGCTCCAGGTCTGCCGACTGGAGCTCTGATGCCCCAAGCTTGGCTAGCGTGACTGAAGCGCTGGCGCGCCTCGATGGGAGGCGGTGGACAGAAATCTCCATTGCTGATGATGCGCCATTTCGATACCTGACGATCTCCGGTGGCCCTGACTTGTTCTTGGTAACGGGAGGGCTGGAGGACGGTGGGATCCTTCATTTGAAGGATCCCGCTGAGGGCGGGCTGGAAATTTGGCTTGTTTGTGGCGGTCAGTTGGGATACTTTCCGCGATCGCACTTGGTGACTGCGAAGGAGGCAGTCCAAGCTGCAGCCGATTTCCTTGGTGGCTTCGCCGGCGGTTTGGGTGAGAACTGGACCGTAGAATGAGCGGAGCTGATCGCGGAACTCCGCGAGCGCGTTGAGGCTTTGGGCGCGGGCGGGTGAGCGGAGTTGCGGCTGCGCCGGCGAGGAGCGCTGGGGGAGCGAGAGCGCGGGCAGATCGCCATGCCCTGGCGAACCTGACGTCGTATCCATGGACGGTCGGCCGAACCTTTGGCTGGGGTGAGCTGGTCTTGTTCTCATCCGACGTACCCACTTTCCCAGGGTGCCGGCGGGCGTTCCTCGCGGGGCTGTGGTTCCGGGGTCAGTTGGGACCGATCGAGACCAGTGCCGGTTCGGTTCGTATCCTGAACGTCATTCCGGTCAGCGAGGCCGAGCGCGAACAAGTCCTGGTCGTTCGGCCGGAGCTGTTTTTCAAGGATCTGCTTGACCGGCGAGACGTTCTTGCCCCGCCTGTGACGCAGTTGGCGTGATGTCGCTCCAGGCCGAACTCTCGGGAGTCGTCAGCACTCGATGACGTTGACCGCGAGGCCGCCGCGGGAGGTCTCCTTTTACTTGACCTGCATGGAGACGGCATATGATCAACGTTTTGACCAGGTGCTTTGCTGCCTTTTCGGCGCCGGTTCTTTTTGACCAGTGCTCGGTCAGCGATCGTGCGGAACTGTGGGGCGAGTGACCGGTACGACGGTCAGAAGGTTCTCCAGGCCTTTGAAATCGTCGGGGTTGGTGGTGAACAGAGGGAGGTCCTCGGCGATGGCGATAGAGGCGATCATCAGGTCGGCCACGCGCCTTCTTGGTTTCCGCCCTGCGCCGATCACGGCGGCACAAATCCGGCCATAGATACGTGCGGCCTCGGTGTCGAAGGGGATGGGATCGAACTCGTTCTCGGCACGCTGAAGGACGTCGAGTCGGCGGGCCCGCTCCGCGTATTCGTCGTAGTCGCCCTGCTCCTCGTTCCGCCGGACCTCGTGCGGTCCGGCGGAAAGCTCTGCCAGCGTGATTGCGCTGATGGCCATCTCAACCGGCAACTCGGCAGCATCCACCCATCGACGCAGGATCATGATGTTGGTGTCGAGCAGACCCCGCTCATGCTCAACGGACATAGGGATCGTCCGTCTCCTGTGCAGCCGTGGCGTCCTGATCCGCCCGGAAGGCATCCAGGGAGATGTCGGGTGCGCTCCGCGACATCGCGGCGAACTCCGCTCGGGGAACGAAGCGCCTACGGCGCTTCAACGGGATCAGCTCGCCGATCCGGTGGCCGTCACGGGTGACGGTGAACGACTGGCCGGCCTCGACGGCATCCATGATCTCTCTTGACCTGCTGCGCAGGTCCCGCTGGGTGATCTCAGGCTGCACTGTCATGCCACCATGCTAGTGCCTGTGCCACCCAGTGCTGCAGGGTGGCACGCCTTATGCGCACCGGAGCTGCATAACGCCTCATCCAGCTCCGCGGACAGGTCCCGCAGGGGATTGGCACTTCTGTCGAAGGCTTCGCCGCCGAGGGAGCGGCGGGCGCTATTCAGGGGATCCGGGGCAACGCTCGGGCGGCGGAGGACACGCGACAGGCCCAGGTCAGCGGGTGTGCGACCCCTGCTTCGCCAGGGACTATTCAGGGACTCTCCGTCGTGCAAGCAGGGAAGGCCCTGACAGCCCTGAGAGATGCGAAGCCGCAGATCAGGATGTGTTTCCTCAGCACTCGACGACGTTGACCGCGAGGCCGCCGCGGGAGGTCTCCTTGTACTTGACCTTCATGTCGGCGCCGGTCTCCTTCATGGTCTTGATGGCCTTGTCCAGGGAGACGTGGTGGCGGCCGTCGCCGCGGAGGGCCATGCGGGCGGCGGTGACGGCCTTGACCGCGGCCATGCCGTTGCGTTCGATGCAGGGGATCTGCACCAGGCCGCCGACCGGGTCGCAGGTGAGGCCGAGGTTGTGCTCGATGCCGATCTCGGCGGCGTTCTCGACCTGCTCGGGGGTGCCGCCCAGCACCTCGGCGAGGCCGCCCGCGGCCATCGAGCAGGCGGAGCCGACCTCTCCCTGGCAGCCGACCTCGGCGCCGGAGATGGAGGCGTTCTCCTTGAAGAGCATCCCGATGGCGCCGGCCGTCAGCATGAAGCGGATGATGCCGTCGTCGTCGGCGCCCGGGATGAAGTTCAGGTAGTAGTGCAGGACGGCCGGGATGATGCCGGCCGCGCCGTTGGTCGGGGCGGTGACCACCCGGCCGCCGGAGGCGTTCTCCTCGTTCACGGCCATCGCGTAGAGGGTGACCCACTCCATGGCGTTGGCCGGGCCGATGCCCTCGACCCGCAGGGCCCGCGCCGCCGGTGCGGCCCGGCGTCGGACCTTGAGGCCGCCGGGCAGGATGCCCTCGTGGTTCATGCCGCTGCGGACGCACTCCTGCATGACCCGCCAGATCTCCAGCAGACCCGTCCGGATGTCCTCCTCCGACCGCCAGGCCTTCTCGTTCTCCAGCATCAGCGCGGAGACCGAGAGCCCGGTCTCGTTGCTCCAGCGCAGCAGGTCGGCGCCGGTGCGGAAGGGGTAGCGCAGCACGGTGTCGTCGGGCTTGACCCGGTCCGCGCCGATGGCGTCCTCGTCCACCACGAAGCCGCCGCCGACCGAGTAGTAGGTCTTCTCCAGCAGCGGCGCCCCGGCTGCGTCATAGGCGCACAACGTCATCCCGTTGGCGTGGTACGGCAGTGACCTGCGGCGGTGCAGCACCAGCTGGGTGTCGGCGTCGAAGGCGATCTCGTGCAGGCCCAGCAGCCGCAGCTTCCGCTCCGCCTTGATCCGCTCCACGTCCAGGTCCGCCTTGGCGATGTCCACGGTGCGCGGGGAGTTCCCCTCCAGACCCAGCAGGACGGCCTTGGGGGTGCCGTGTCCGTGCCCGGTCGCGCCCAGCGAGCCGAAGAGCTCGGCCCGGACCGAGCCGGTCTGTGCCAGCAGGCCCTCCGACTTCAGCCGCCGGGCGAACATCCGGGCCGCGCGCATCGGTCCGACGGTGTGCGAGCTGGACGGCCCGATACCGATGGAGAAGAGGTCGAACACGCTGATGGCCACGGTGAACCCTTACTGAGAGAAGAAGTTGCAACCCCCCAGGGGCGCGAGGAACTGCGCGAGAGACCCACTACCTACGTAGCAGGCTCCGGTGACAGCACCCCGCGCCCCGGGTGGGACCTACAGGTCCGGGTACAGCGGATACTTCGCCGCCAACGCAGCAACCCGCTGCGCCAGCGCTTCACGCTTCTCCTCGAAGGACGGCTTCAGCGCCTCCGCGATGACGTCCCCGACCTCCGCGAAGTCCGCGGCAGCGAACCCGCGGGTGGCCAGCGCCGGCGCGCCGATCCGCAGGCCCGAGGTGACCATCGGCGGACGCGGGTCGAAGGGCACGGCGTTGCGGTTGACGGTGATGCCGACCGCGTGCAGCCGGTCCTCGGCCTGCTGGCCGTCCAGCTCGGACTTCCGCAGGTCCACCAGGACCAGGTGGACGTCGGTGCCGCCGGAGAGCACGGACACGCCGGCCTCGGCGGCGTCCGGCCGGGTGAGCCGCTCGGCGAGGATCTTCGCGCCTTCGAGGGTGCGCTTCTGCCGGTCCTTGAACTCGTCCGTGGCGGCGACCTTGAAGGAGACCGCCTTGGCCGCGATGACATGCTCCAGCGGACCGCCCTGCTGGCCGGGGAAGACCGCAGAGTTGATCTTCTTGGCGTACTCGGCCTTGCAGAGGATCACGCCGCCGCGCGGGCCGCCGAGGGTCTTGTGGGTGGTGGTGGTGACCACGTCGGCGTAGGGCACGGGGGAGGGGTGCAGCCCCGCCGCGACCAGGCCGGCGAAGTGCGCCATGTCCACCATCAGCAGCGCGCCCACCGAGTCGGCGATCCGGCGGAACTCGGCGAAGTCCAGCTGGCGCGGGTAGGCGGACCAGCCCGCGATGATCAGCTGCGGCTGGTGCTCCTTGGCGAGGCGCTCGACCTCCTCCATGTCCACCAGGTTGGTCTCGGCGTCCACGTGGTACGCGGCCACGTTGTAGAGCTTGCCGGAGAAGTTGATCTTCATGCCGTGGGTCAGGTGCCCACCGTGGGCCAGGTCCAGACCCAGGATGGTGTCACCCGGCTTGAGCAGCGCGAACATCGCCGCCGCGTTGGCCGAGGCGCCCGAGTGCGGCTGGACGTTGGCGTGCTCCGCACCGAACAGCGCCTTGACCCGGTCGATCGCCAGCTGCTCGACGACGTCGACGTGCTCGCAGCCGCCGTAGTAGCGGCGGCCGGGGTAGCCCTCGGCGTACTTGTTGGTGAGTACGGACCCCTGCGCCTCCAGCACCGCCACCGGGGCGAAGTTCTCGGAGGCGATCATCTCCAGGGTGGACTGCTGGCGGTGCAGCTCGGCGTCCACGGCCGCCGCGACCTCGGGGTCGAGGGAGTGCAGGGACTGGTTCAGAACCGTCATGTCTTCGTTCATCCCTAAAGGACTAGGCCGGTTAGGCGCCGGTGTGGGCGGAGTACTCGTCGGCGGTCAGCAGGCCCTCGGGGGTGCCGTCGAGCCGGATCTTGAACAGCCAGCCCTCGGCGAAGGGAGCGGAGTTGACCAGCGCGGGGTCGTCCACCACGGCCTGGTTGGCCTCGACGACCTCGCCGGTGGCGGGGGAGTAGAGGTCGCTGACCGACTTGGTCGACTCCAGCTCGCCGCAGGTCTCGCCCGCGGTGACGGTCTGGCCGACCTCGGGGAGCTGGACGTAGACGACGTCACCGAGCGCGTCGGCGGCGAACGCGGTGATTCCCACGGTGGCCACGCCGTCCTCGACGGCCGTCAGCCACTCGTGTTCCTTGCTGTAGGTGAGGTGCTGGGGGTTGCTCATGACTGCGATTCTCCAGGATGAGGAAGGGGAGGGCGAAACGGGTCCATACAGGGAGACAGCGGTGCTGCCTAGCGGGAGCGCGTGTAGAACGGCAGCGCGACGACCTCGACCGGCTCGTGCGTGCCGCGGACGTCGACGGCCACGGCGGTCCCGGGGGCGGCGTGCGCGGCGTCCACGTACGCCATGGCGATCGGCTTGCCCAGGGTGGGGGAGGGGGCGCCGGAGGTGATGGCGCCGATCACCGCGCCGTCCGCCGCCACCACCGGCATCCCGGCCCGGGGCACCCGGCGGCCGGGCGAGACCAGCCCGACCCGGACCCGCGGCGGATGGCTGGCGGCCAGCTCTGCGGCCTTCTCCAGCGCCTCGCGGCCGATGAAGGCGCCGCCGTTGGTGGTCTTGTCGAAGCGGACGACCCGGCCCAGGCCGGCGTCGAACGGCGTCAGCTCGGTGCTGAGCTCGTGCCCGTACAGCGGCATGCCCGCCTCCAGGCGCAGGGTGTCCCGGCAGGACAGGCCGCAGGGGACCAGGCCCCTGGCCGCGCCCGCCTCGGACAGCGCGTGCCACAGCGGCTCGGCGTCGCCGGGGGCCACGAACAGCTCGAAGCCGTCCTCACCGGTGTAGCCGGTGCGGGCCAGCAGCGCGGGGCGGCCCGCGACGGTGGCCGGCAACGACGTGTAGTACTTCAGCCCGGGCAGGTCGGCGTCGGTCAGCGGCGCCAGGATCGCGGTCGCCTCCGGGCCCTGGACCGCGATCAGCGCGTAGGCGTCGCGGTCGTCGCGCACCGCGGCGTCGAAGCCCTCGGCACGGGCAGTCAGCTCGTCCAGCACCAACTGGGCGTTGGAGGCGTTGGCGACGACCAGGAACTTCGCCTCGCCGGTGCGGTAGACGATCAGGTCGTCCAGGATGCCGCCGTCGGCCGCGCAGATCATGGTGTAGCGGGCCTTGTTCACGGCCAGCGCCGAGACGAAGCCGACCAGCGCGTGGTCCAGCAGCTCGCCGGCCTGCGGGCCGGTCACGGTGATCTCACCCATATGGGAGAGATCGAACAGGCCGGCCCTGGTGCGGACGGCGTTGTGTTCCTCGCGCTCGCTGCCGTAGCGCAGCGGCATGTCCCAGCCGGCGAAGTCGGTCATGGTGGCGCCGAGGGCGCGGTGGACCGAGTCCAGCGCGGTGTATCGCAGGGTCATGGGCACTCTCCTGTTGGCTCTCAAGGACATGCTGCGGCAGGGGCTCCCCCTCTGTCGCTGCGACCTGAGAGCTTCACCGCGACGCCCGCCCTGGCAGGGAGGGGACAGCGGCTTGCACCGTTGGTGGGCCGGACCTGGTTGTGAAACCTGGTCGACCGCTTTCCAGATGTGCCTAGCCCGTGCGGTATGGGTGCCTGAGAGATTCCGGGGAGGGCTTGCTCCTTCGGCGCCGGCTGCGCACCCTGAGGTGCTGCCTGGCTCTCCCGCGCGGGTTCGAACGGCCGGTGTGGAGTTGTTGGACGCGCTCATCATGGCACGTCCTGGCCCGATACTGTGTCGGGCAGGCGACAGTGTGACGGAGAACGGCGGTACCCGCAGATGCACCCGGTCATCCCCCCGCAGCCGGACGGCCCCTATTCGGGAGGCTCGCAGTCGGGAGGCCCGCAGTCGGACGGGTCGCCGTCGGACGGCTCGCAGCCGGGGTGGCCCGCGAACGACCTGGAGCGGGTGCTGTCCGCCGCCGTCGGCGACCCAGGCGCGACCCCCCGGGTGGTGGAGGTGTTGCGCCGCAGCGTGGTCTGGGTGCCGCTGCCCGGTGGCGGCGGCTACGACGCCGGGACGCTGGAGCTGCCCACCACCGAGCTGGCGGGGCAGCCCTTCGTCCCGGTGTTCAGCTCGGAGGAGCAGTTCCGCCGGGTCGCCGGGCCGATGTCCTTCACCGTCGCCCCGGTGCGCGAGCTGGCCCAGGGGATGCCGCTGGGCGTCGGCATCGTGGTCAACCCGGAGGGCGCGATCGGACTGCCGGTCCCGGCGGCCGGCGTCGCCGAGCTGTGCGGGCGCGCGGCCGGCGCGGAGGGACCGGCCGAGGAGCGGGGCGCCCGGGTCGGGCTGCGGCACCCGGCCCCGTACGAGGAGCCGTTCGAGTTCCTCGCCGCTGCGGTGGACGAACTCGCCCGCGTCCCGGTCGTGCTGACGGCCCGTCGGGCGCTGGCCCAGGTCGAGGCCGACCGGGAGAAGCTGTTCGTCGGGGTGGAGCTGGACCGCTGGCAGCCGGAGGACCAGGAGGCGGTGACCCTCGCCCTCGGCCTCGCCCTCGGCCGCGTCGCGCTGCCCTGGGAGCTCGGGGTGGTGATGCTGGACCTGGCGCAGGACCCGCTCGGCGACTGGATGCTCACATCTGTCGCACCGTTCTTCGAACGGCACCCCTCGGAGCACTAGGCTGATCGTTCGGGCCGGGCAGCGCGGACAAGCGGAACATGGGAGAGAACGTCGTGGTGGAGCCAGGGGGCGGGAGCGCCGTCGAACAGGCGCTGCGGGAGGTGTCCCCGGGGCGTTACGACGCCTACGAGGCACTGCTGCGCGCCGTCGGCGAGAGCCAGGTGTGGATGCTGCTGTGGCACGGTGAGGCCGGCCGGCCCGACGCCCAGTACGGCAACATGGAGGTCGGCGGCTTCGGCTACGCCCCCTGCGTGACCTCACCCGAGCAGCTCGCCGCCAGCGGCTGGAGCCGCGCCTGGCAGGTCAGCGCCGGCCGTGACATCGCGGCCGCGCTCTACCGCGAGCGCTGGGGGCTGTGGCTGAACCCGCACCAGCCCGGTGGCGGGGTCGGGCTGCCCTGGGCCGACCTGCGCCGGATCGCCGGCGGTCTGGACCGGCTGCCGGCCGGACCGCTGGCGATCGGAGATCCGCAGGCGGAGAACCCTCAGCTCGCCGCGGACCGGTTCTACGCCCTGCTCAACCAGGCCGCCCAGGGCACCCCGGCGGTGCGCTCGCTGCGGCGGGCCTGGGTCCGCCCGGCCTGGGGCGAGCCCTATCTGGTGATCGGACTCGACCTGTTCGACTCGGGTCCGCAGGCGGTCGAGTCGGTGCGGCTGATGATGCAGCACGCCCTGCCCGGCGCCCCGGCCGGGGTCGCGGTGTCGACGGTCGCGATGTCCGACCCCTACGACCCGGTGGCGATGTGGCTGCAGGCACGCGCAGCGCCGTTCTTCGACCGCACGGCGAGTGGCGGCGGGTACGGATACCCGTACTACCCGCGGTAGCTGCGGGCAGCACAAGCGGACAGCACAAAGGGGGCGCATCGTCTGAGGGATGCGCCCCCTTCGTCGTCAGCCGGCCGGCCAGGGTCACTCCGGCGCGACGACCTGCTTGACCTCGGGGAAGTGGCAGGCGGCCTGGTGGCCGTCGGCCGATCCGATCAGCTGCACCAGCGGCGGCTCCTGCGAGGCGCAGATGTCCTGGGCCTTCCAGCAGCGGGTGCGGAAGCGGCAGCCGGAGGGCGGGTTGATCGGGCTGGGCACGTCGCCGGTCAGCCGGATCCGCTCGCGGCGCTGGTCGCTGTCCGGGTCCGCCTCGGGGACGGCCGACAGCAGCGCGTGCGTGTAGGGGTGCTGGGGACGCATGTAGAGCGTCTCCCGGTCGGCGATCTCGACGATCTTCCCCAGGTACATCACCGCGACCCGCTCGGAGAAGTGGCGGACCACCGCCAGGTCGTGGGCGATGAAGAGGAAGGAGAGGTTGAACTCCCGCTGCAGATCCTGCAGCAGGTTCACCACCTGCGCCTGGATCGACACGTCCAGCGCCGAGACCGGCTCGTCCGCGACGATCATCTTGGGCTTGAGGGCGAGCGCGCGGGCGATGCCGATGCGCTGCCGCTGGCCGCCGGAGAACTCGTTGGGGTAGCGGTTGTAGTGCTCCGGGTTGAGGCCGACGATCTCCAGCAGCTCCTGGGCCCGCTTCTTGTGCCCCTGCGGCGGGTTGATGCCGTTGAGCTTCATCGGGGTCTCGACGATCGTCCCGACCGTGTGCCTCGGGTTCAGCGAGGAGTACGGGTCCTGGAAGATCATCTGCAGGTTCTGCCGGGCCTCACGCATGGTGGAGACCCGCCGGTGGGTGATGTCCTCGCCGTCGAAGACGATGCTGCCCGCGGTCGGCTCCAGCAGCCGGGTGACCAGCCGTCCGGTGGTCGACTTGCCGCAGCCGGACTCGCCGACCAAGCCCAGCGACTCGCCGGCCTTGACCGAGAGGTCGATGCCGTCGACCGCGCGGACCGCGCCGATCTGGCGCTGGAAGACGATGCCCTGCCGGATCGGGAAGTGCATCTGCAGGCCCTCGACCCGCAGCAGCTCCTCACCGCCGGTCGGCGGCACCGCGGATTCCTCACGAGGAGCGGGTACGGTCTCGGTGGTGCTCACGCCAAACTCCTGTTCGTCCGCCGCTGTCACTTCGCGAGCCGATCGGCTGCGCTGCGGATCTCGATCTTGTTCTCAGCGGTCAGATGGCAGGCCGCGATGTGCTTGTCGGTTCCGGGAACCGGGAGGAGTTCGGGCCGCTCGGTGGAGCAACGGTCGTCCGGCACCTGGTCCTTGAACGCGCAGCGCGGGTGGAAGGCGCAGCCGGTCGGCAGGTTGATCAGGCTGGGCGGCGTGCCCTGGATCGGGTTGAGCCGCACGTTCACGTCCCCGCCGAGGTGCGGCATCGACTGCAGCAGGCCCCAGGCGTAGGGGTGTTCCGGCGTCTTCAGCACGTCGCGGACGCTGCCGTACTCGATGCGCCGCCCGCCGTACATCACCAGGATGTCGTCGGCGATCTCGGCGACCACACCCAGGTCGTGGGTGATGATGATGACCGCGGAGCCGTACTCCTCCTGCAGGTCCCGGATCAGGTCCAGGATCTGGGCCTGGACGGTCACGTCCAGCGCGGTGGTCGGCTCGTCGGCGATCAGCAGCTCGGGGTTGCAGACCAGCGACATCGCGATCATGGCGCGCTGGCGCATACCGCCGGAGAACTGGTGCGGGTAGTCCTTGACCCGGCGCTCCGGCTGGGGGATGCCGACGCGCTTGAGCATCTCCACGGAGCGCTCCCTGGCCTCGGCCTTGGACACCTTGTGGTGCACCCGGTAGGCCTCGGAGATCTGGGCGCCGATGGTGAAGAACGGATGCAGCGCGGACAGCGGGTCCTGGAAGATCATGGAGACCTTGTTGCCTCGCAGCGACCGCATGTCCTGCTCCGACATGCTGACCAGCTCGTCACCGTCCAGCCACACCTCGCCGGAGACCCGGGCACGGCTGCCCTTGTGCAGGCCGAGCAGGGCGGCGGAGGTGACGGACTTTCCGGAGCCGGACTCGCCGACAATGCCGAGGGTCTGGCCCTTCTGGAGCGCGAACGACACTCCGTCGACGGACTTGACGAGTCCGTCGTCGGTCGGGAAGTGCACGCGCAGGTCCCGGACCTCGAGGAAGGAGGAAGGAGGTGCCACGTCCACGGACTGCGGCGAGATTTCGATGGCCACGGGGAGCTTCCTTGGGCGGGTCAGGCGAGGCGTACGCGGGGGTCGATGATGCCGTACACCATGTCGACCACCACGTTGGCGAGGACGATGAAGGTCGCGGCGAAGAGCGTGGTGCCCAGGATCACCGGAAGGTCGGAGTTGGTGACGGAGTCGACGGCGAGCTTGCCGATGCCGTTGATGCCGAACACCGACTCGGTGATGACCGCGGAACCGCCGATCAGCGAGCCGAGGTCCATGCCGAAGATGGTGACGATCGGGGTGATCGCGGCCCGCAGTCCGTGCTTGAGGATCACGGTCCGGGACGACAGCCCCTTGGCCCGCGCGGTCCGGATGTAGTCCTCGCCCATCACCTCGAGCATCGAGGAACGGCTGAGCCGGGTGTACAGCGCGAGGAAGAGGATGACCAGGGTGCCCCAGGGCAGGATCAGCCCCTCGAACCAGGCGACCGGATCCTGGGTGATCGGCGTGTAGTTGGGCGTCGGCAGGATGGCGAACTTGTCCACGAAGACGTACATCAGCAGCAGGCCGACGAAGTAGATCTGCAGCGAGACGCCGACCAGCGCGGCACCGACGGCGATCTTGTCGGCTGCCTTGCCCTTGCGCACCGCGGCGAGGACGCCGAGGCCGACACCGAGGATCAGGAAGACCACGGCCGCGCCGAGAGCCAGCGAGAGGTCCACCGGGAAGTCCTGCAGCAGGGTGTCCAGCACCGGGGTGTCGGTCTGGAAGGAGATGCCCAGGCAGGGGGCGTGGCAGTGGACGATCAGACTGGCGTCGCCGTAGTCACGGCCGACGAAGAGGCCCTTGAAGAACTCCCAGTACTGGGTGTAGATGCTCTGGTCCAGACCGAGTGAGTGCTTGATCTCGAGCAGACGCGAGGGTGAGCAGGTCTTGCCGCAGGCCAGCAGGGAGGGGTTGGACGGGAGCGCGAAGAAGATGAAGAAGGTGATCACACTGATCACCAGCAGGATGACGACTGCCGCGAGCAGACGTCGAATCAGGTAACGAAGCATGCGGTGCTGGGCTCCGGCATGGACCGGGGCCGCCTCCCTTGTGCTTGGGGCCGGCGGGGAGTGCCCGGTCGGCGGCGGGGGCCGCCGACCGGGCGGTGGAACAGGGTTGGGACTACTTCTTGACGTACACGTGCACCAGGCTGGGCTCGGCCAGAACGGTGTCGTTGATCACGCCACCGACCTTGGAGCCGGAGAGCTCGGAGAAGTTCATGTACATCAGCGGCACGACGGCCGCCTGTCCGAGGATCTGCTTGTCCAAGGCGCCCCAGGCGGCGTTGCGCGCCGTCAGGTCGGGGTTCTTGGTGGCGTCCTCGAGGCCCGTGTTGATCGCCGCGACGTTCAGGTACGAGGCGTCCCAGTTGGACTGCGGCGAAGCGGTGATCTGCTTGCCGTCGAACAGGGTCGGCAGCACGGTGGAGGCGCTCGGCCAGTCCGCGATCCAGTCCTGCCAGGTCATGTCGTACTGGTTCTTGGTGTTGGACGTGGTGGAGAAGTAGTTCGCCGCGTCGATCGGGGTGATGTTGACCGTGATGCCGATCTTCGCCAGCGAGGCCTTCACCGCGTCCGCGAAGTGCGTCTGCGTGGTGGTGTTCTCCACCGCGAGGGACAGCGTCAGCTTCGGGTTGCCGGCCTGCGTCATCAGCGCGGTGGCCTTGGTCAGGTCGCCGGTCGGGTCCGTGGCGTACAGGTTGAACTGCTGGTAGCCGTCCATGCCCGGGTTCAGCATGGTGGTGGCGTAGTCGCCGTAGGCCGAGCCGCCGAAGGCGCCGCGGACGGTGGTCTTGTCGATCGCGTACTCGATCGCCTGGCGGACCTTGAGGTCGGTGATCCTGGTGGTGTTGAGCGCCAGGTAGTTGATGCCGGGGGCCGCTATCTTGTAGTAGCGGCTGGTCAGCGACTTGTTGTTGGAGATCGAGGCCAGGTCGGCGCCGGCGATCGGCCACTGCTGGATCGAGGTCTGGGCGGTGCCGGTGTTCGAGACGAGCTGCTGGTCGATCGCGGCCTCGTCCTGACCGAACTTCACGTCCATCTCGTCGACGTTCTGCTGGCGGATCGGGTCCGTCGACTGCGACCAGTACTTGTTCTTGGTGAGAACGAGTTCCTTGTTCTTGGTGTACGACTGGATCTGGTACGGCCCGTCGGACCACACAGCGGTGTCGTAGGTGGAGCCGGTGTCGTGCGCCTTCGGAACCGCGGACCAGCCGGGCATCGCCGTGGTCTCGTTGAAGTCGGCGGAGGACTGCACCAGGTTGAAGACGAGGGTGTAGTTGTCCGGGGTCTGGATCGAGTCCAGCGACTTGCCGGTGTACGGGCCCTTGTAGGCCGAGCCGCCGACCAGCAGCGTCTGCGCGTAGGACGGGCCGCCGGAGATGTCGGCCGAGAAGGCACGCTCCACGCCGTACTTGACGTCCTGCGCGGTGACCTCGACGCCGTCCTGGTACTTGATCCCCTTCTTGAGGTGGAAGGTCCAGGTCTTGGCGTTGTTGCTGGGCGTACCGGTGTCGGTGGCCAGGTCGCCGACGAGCTTGGGGGTGCTGCCGGACTCGTCCCAGGCGGTGAGCGAGCGGACGATCTCCAGGTCCATGCTCGAACCCTCAGTGGTGTAGGTCCGCTGCGGGTCGAGGTGGTCGTAGTCGGCCTTGTTGAGGATGGTCAGAGTGCCACCCTGGGTCGCGGAACCGGAACCGGACCCGGTGGTGGTCTTGCTGGAACCGCCACAGGCGGTCACGCCGAGGACCAGGGCCGTTGCAGACGCCAGAAGGGCGACTGAGCGCGTCCTACGCATCATCAGAAATGCTCCTTGTTTAGTAGATCCGTTCCGGGCGAGCCCCACGGGGCAGGCCGGGACCGAAGCATGGGTGCCGCGTCAGCTGCGGTTGGCGCGCGGGTCGAGAGCGTCCCGGACGCCGTCACCGAGCAGGTTGAGGGCGAGGACGAGAATCAGCAGCAGGACGCCGGGGATGAAGAGGTAGGTCGGGTCCTGCAGGAACCACTGGGCCGAGTCGGAGAGCAGCGATCCGAGGTCCGGAGCCGGCGGCACAACGCCGACGCCCAGGTAGGAGAGGGCGGCCTCGGTGGTGATGTTGGCCGGCACCGCCAGGGCGAAGGAGATCAGGATCGGCGCCCAGATGTTCGGCAGCAGCTGGCGGAAGAGGATGTGCTGCCAGCCGGCGCCCATGATCCGGGCGGCGTCGACGAACTCGCGCTCGCGCAGGGACAGCACCTGGCCGCGCACCAGCCGGGCGGTGTAGGCCCAGGCGAAGGCCGAGATGTTGACGATCAGGACGAGCAGGCGCAGGTTCTCGTTGGTGCCGCCGTGCGTGTCGGTCTGCAGCGAGTTCTGGATCACCGGGGTCAGCGCGATGATGAACAGCAGCTGCGGGAATGCCAGCACGACGTCCATGATCCGGGAGAGCAGGGCGTCGATCCAGCCGCCGAAGTAGCCTGCGGCCAGGCCGACCACCACGCCCACGACCGTGGACAGCACCGCCGAGACGAAGCCCACCATCAGCGAGGTGCGCATCCCGTAGACGATGCGGGCGAACAGGTCGTAGCCGGTACCGGGCTCGACGCCCAGCAGGTGCTTGGCGCTGATCCCGCCGAAGGACCCGATCGGATAGTTGCCGGTGTCCGGGTTGATCGCGCTGTTGTCCGGGGTGATCGGTCCCCAGCCGCCCAGCGCGCTGAGCAGCGGCGCGCCGACGGCGGCGAGGATGAAGAGCACCGCGACGGTCAGCGCGATCAGGCTCACCTTGTCGCGCTTGAGGCGCGCCCAGGCGGCTTGGGCAGGGGACCGCCCGGTGATGGCGGCGGCGGCCATGGCACTGCCGTCGGCGGCTGCTTCCGACCGTTCCTCGACGAGGGCGGCCTCGTCGGTGGCATCGGTCGGATGGGGTGGCATGGTCATGGTGCGGACATCCCCAGTTTTCGGGTCAGAGTTTTTCTCGGCGCTGCGCGGTGAGGGGACTCTACGCAAGTAGTTTTTAGCTCCTCAAGGGCAGGAACCTCCCTGAGACCAGAATGAGATCATGCGAGATCCAGCCGTAATGATCGAATGTCCGAAATATCCAGGAATAGTAGGCGGTTGGGGTTCTGTGACCGCCCGGTGGACGTGGCTATATGTCCCTTTTCTCGGTATTTAGGTAGACACCCCGTCCAGTGGTGCATTTTGCCTTTTCTTTGCCATCCTGTCTGCCATGTGAGACGGACGTAAGTTTCCACCGTGTGAACTGATACGCGTGGGTCGGAATGAATTAGTCCATTCACAACGGGAGTGGCGCTCTCCGGGCCGCCGTCGCCGAGCCGGTAGAACTAAGGCTGTGACCTCGCAAATCTTCGCCCCGGGCGTGCAGCAGGTGCTCGACACGGTCGGCATCTTCGTCTTCGCCCTGTCCGGCGGCCTGCTGGCGGTCCGGAAGAACCTTGACATCTTCGGCATCGCCGTGCTGGCCGAGGTCACCGCGCTGGGCGGCGGGGTGTTCCGGGATCTGATCATCGGCGCGGTGCCGCCCGCCGCGTTCCAGAACATGGGGTACTTCTTCACCCCGCTGGCAGCCGCGCTGGTGGTCTTCTTCCTGCACCCGGAGGTGCAGCGGATCAACCGCACCATCCAGGTGCTGGACGCGGCCGGGCTCGGACTGTTCTGCGTGACCGGGACCGCCAAGGCCCATGACTTCGGCCTGGGTTCGGTCGCCGACATCGCGCTGGGCATGGCCACCGCGGTCGGCGGCAGCGTGGCCCGCGACCTGCTCGCCCATGAGCTGCCCTCGCTGCTGCGCTGGGACCGGGCCCTCTACGCGGTGCCCGCGCTGGTCGGCTCGACCGTCGTCGCCGTGCTGATCGCGCTCGGCCGGCTGGACGGCGTCACCGGCACCCTGGCGGCGCTGGTCGCGTTCGTGCTGCGGCTGCTGGCGCTGCGCTACGACTGGCGCGCGCCCAGGGCCTGGCACCGGGGGAGCGGCAGCGCAGGCGACGACGCCGTGTGAGGGGATTTTCGACTGCGGACCGTAGGTGGCTGGTCGCGCAGTTCCCCGCGCCCCCAGGTACCCCTAGACGCGGCCGCCGCCGTACTCCAGCGAGACCGCCTCGGCGGTGTCCAGGAGCTGGGGCACCAGCCGGCGCAGCGTGCCGATCGGGGCCACCACGGTCGGGGTGGAGATGGAGCAGGCGGCGATCACCCGGCCGTCGATGCCGCGGATCGGCACCGCCACGCAGTTGACGGTCTCCTCGTACTCGCTGCGGTCCACCGACCAGCCCTGTTCCCGCACCTGCGCCAGCTCCTCCAGCAGGGCCTCGGGCGAGCGGATCGAGCGGGCGGTGTAGGCGGGGTACTCCAGCGCCTCGGCCACCTCGCGGCGCCGGGCCTCCGGCAGGTCGGCGAGCAGCACCTTGCCCACGGCCGAGGCGGTGAGCGGCGCCCGCTTGCCGATCCGGGAGTACATCCGGACCGGGTAGCGGCTCTCCAGCTTGTCGACATAGGTCACCTCGCCGTCCTCGTAGACGGCGAGGTGCACGGTGTGCCCGCACCGCTCGTTGAGGGCCGCCAGATGGGGCGCGGCGACGACCCGGACGTCGATGCTCTCCAGAGCGAGCTGGGCCAGCGAGAACAGCCTGCCGCCGAGGCGGTAGCGGTAGTCGGGCTGGCGGTGCACGAAGCCGTGCTCCTCCAGGGTGCGCAGCAGCCGCAACGCGGTGGACTTGTGCACCCCGATCCGGTTCGCCGCCTGTTCGAGCGAGGCCGGCCCCTCGGCAAGCGAGGCGAGGATGACCAGCGCCCGGTCCACCGTCTGTGTCATGAGTGCCCTACCCGCCCGTATGTCCCGCCGCGATCCTGTCGTGGGCGTGTGCAGGGATCCTAGGCAGCCGTTGCACTGGGCGCAACGTGTCCGGCAGCGGCCGGGATGCGGCCGCTGCCGGACGGGGCAGGACGGGACGTGCAGAGGAGGCGGGGTCAGCGTGCGGCGTAGTCGTTGACCACGGTCATGGCCTTGTCGGAGAAGTCGAACATGGCCTGGTTCTCCCAGCCGTCACCGGAGCTCGCGTTGGTGGGGTCCCAGCCGTTGCCGGAGACCACGGTCCAGGTCGGCTCCCAGTAGAAGGCGCCCCAGCCCAGTCCGTTGGGGACGGCCTGGACCACCGACAGGACGTCGCGGAAGTTGGCCGCCTGCCCGGCCGGGGTCGCCGCGTACCCGGCGTCCAGGGTGGTGTTGGTCGCGGTCACCGAGTTGGTCTCGGAGTCGCCGTTGGCCAGGGTCCACGGGTAGGCGGTCTCGGCCACCAGGACCGGCTTGCCGAAGGTCGCGGCGAGGTCGTCCAGGGTGGTCTGCAGCTGGTCCAGCGGGCCGTGCCAGTAGTCGTAGTACGAGAGGCCGATGAGGTCGAAGGGCACGCCGTAGTTCACCGCGTTCTGGTACCAGGCCTTGTCGGTGGCGTCGGCCGCGCCGTTGGCGATGTGCAGCATGATCTTCGCCGAGGAGTCGGCGGCCTTGACGCCGCTGATGCCGGACTTGAGCAGGGCGGCGAACTGGCTCCAGTTGGAGGTGGACCCGTAGGTCCAGAGCATGCCGGCGTTGATCTCGTTGCCGGTCTGCACCATGTCCGGTGCGGTGCCCTGGGCGACCAGGTCGGCGGTGATCTGCTTGGAGTAGTTGTAGACCGCGGTCTCCAGCTGGGCCAGCGTGTACCCGGCCCAGGCCGCCGGTATCGCCTGCTTGCCGGGGTCGGTCCAGGTGTCGGAGTAGTGCAGGTCCAGCAGCAGTCCCATGCCCTTGGCCTTGACCTGCTTGGCCATGGCGAGCAGCTGGGTCTCGTTGTCGAAGCCGTCGGCCGGGTTCACCCAGACCCGGAGCCGGGCGTAGTTCATCCCCGCGTTGCCCAGGATGGTGAGCGCGTCCTGCTGGGTGCCCGAGCTGTTGTAGTAGACGCCGCCGAGGTTCTCGCCGCGCTGCAGGCTGGAGACGTCACCGCCGCGGACCGCCAGCGAGGCGTAGCCGGAGGTGAAGCTGATGTCGTCGAAGTTGGCCCAGTTCCCGGCCTTGGCGTCGGAGACCAGGTTGATGGTGCACTGGTTGTTGCTGACCGTGGTGGCGACCACGATCCGGACCCAGTTGCCGTCGGCCATGGTGGGGACGTAGGTCTTCTTGTCGGTGCCGCCGCAGTTGGTGAGCCCGACGTAGACCGAGTTCTGGCCGCCGCCGGAGCGCACCCAGGCGGTGAGCGTGTAGTTCCCGTTGGTGAGCCCGCTCAGGTACTGATAGGTGTTCACCGAGTAGGCGCTGGCGGAGTAGTGGGTGAGCCGGTAGCTGCCGCTGTGGCCGCCCGACTCGGTGTACGCGGCGGAGCCGGTGCCGTTGGCCGAGTAGGTGGTCCAGCCGGTGGGGGTGGCGGTCCCCTTGGCGTCGGTCTCAAAGCCGCCGTTGGTGACGGTGCTCGCGGCACTGGCGATGGTGGCGGGGGCTCCGACCAGCAGGGTGAACGCGAGGAGGGCGGTCACCGCGAGCGCTCTGGTGAAGCGCGGGAGCAGGTGGGACATCGACATCGTCCTCTCTGACGATGAGATGGGGTGGGGGGCACTGCGGGGAGGTGCGGGGGTGGGAACGTGCACACCGTAGTGGATGCCCTCCTGGTCCTGGCAAGGGGAAAGTTGTTGGAACCTGTTTGGATTTCGGACGTATACCGGGACAAGAGTGAACACCTGTCCCGGGTATGCGGCTCTGCTGTGTGATTCTGAGCTGTGAACGCTCACAGTCGGTACGGACGGCATTCGCGGCAGCCCCCAGCCTCTACACTTGGTCCCGCCATGCCCTATCTCGACCATGCCGCGACCACCCCGATGCTCCCCGAAGCGGTCAGCGCCATGACCGCCCACCTCGGCAGCACCGGCAACGCCTCCTCCCTGCACGCTGCCGGCCGCCGGGCCCGCCGCGTCGTCGAGGAGTCCCGCGAGACCCTTGCCCAGGCCCTCGGCGCCCGCCCCAGCGAGGTCGTCCTCACCGGTGGCGGAACCGAGTCGGACAACCTCGCCGTGAAGGGCCTCTACTGGTCCCGTCGCGACGCCGACCCGAACCGGGTCCGGATCCTCTGCAGCCCGGTCGAGCACCATGCGGTGCTGGACGCGGTGGAGTGGCTGGAGCGGCACGAGGGTGCGCGGGTCGACTGGCTGCCGGTGGACGCGCTCGGCCGGGTCCACCCGGAGGCGCTGCGCGAGGCCGTGCAGCGCGATCCGTCCGATGTCGCGGTGATCACCGTGATGTGGGCCAACAACGAGGTCGGCACCATCCAGCCGATCGCCGAACTCGCAGCCATCGCACGTGAGTTCGGCATCCCCATGCATGCCGACGCGGTCCAGGCCTTCGGCCAGGTCCCGCTGTCCTTCGCCGACTCCGGGTTGGACGCGCTCACCGTCACCGGCCACAAGATCGGCGGCCCGTACGGGGTCGGCGCGCTGCTGCTGGCCCGTTCGGCCACCCCGGTCCCGCTGCTGCACGGCGGCGGCCAGGAGCGGGACGTCCGCTCCGGCACCCTGGACGTCCCGGCCGCGGCCGGCTTCGCGGCGGCTGCGGCCATCGCCGCCGAGCGGCAGCCGCGGCACGCGCGCGAGCTGGCGCTGCTCCGCGACGAGCTGGTGCTGGCCGTGCAGAAGGCGGTCCCCGACGCGGTCCTCAACGGCGACCCCGGGCACATGGCCGCAGCGGACGGTGGCGCTGAGGGAGGTTGCGGCGCGGAGGGCGGTGTCGATGCGACCGGTCGGCTGTCGGCCAGCGCGCACTTCTCCTTCCCCGGCTGCGAGGGCGACGCCCTGCTGATGCTGCTCGACGCCCGTGGCATTGAGTGCTCCACCGGCTCCGCCTGCTCGGCCGGCGTTCCCCAGCCCAGCCATGTGCTGCTGGCCATGGGCGTCGAACCGGCCCTGGCCCGGGCCTCACTGCGGTTCTCCCTCGGCCACACCTCGACCCGGGCGGATGTGACCGCCCTGGCGGAGGCCATCGGCCCGGTGGTGGAGCGGGCCCGGATGGCCGGAGCGGCAGCGCGGCGTCCCTGATCCGGGCCGATCCGCCCTGCTGCGCGCCGATCCGTGCCGGGCCGCAACAAACCGCTGGAGCGGCCACGTACCCTGGTTCCATCATGAGTGACTTCCCCGGCGCCCCAGACGGCTCCCCCTCCGCCCCCGGAAAGCTCCGCGTCCTGGCCGCGATGTCCGGCGGCGTGGACTCCGCCGTCGCCGCCGCGCGCGCGGCCGAAGCCGGGCACGAGGTGACCGGGGTGCACCTGGCGCTCTCCAGCAACCCGCAGTCCTTTCGCACCGGCGCCCGTGGCTGCTGCACTCTGGAGGACTCGCGCGACGCCCGCCGGGCCGCCGACGTGATCGGCATCCCCTTCTACGTCTGGGACCTGGCCGAGCGTTTCCGCGAGGACGTCATCGACGACTTCGTCGCCGAGTACGCCGCCGGGCGCACCCCCAACCCCTGCCTGCGCTGCAATGAGAAGATCAAGTTCGCGGCGCTGCTGGACAAGGCCGTCGCGCTGGGGTTTGACGCCGTGGTGACCGGCCACTACGCGCAGATCGTCACGACCGAGGACGGCGTCCGCGAGCTGCACCGGGCGGTCGACCCGGGCAAGGACCAGTCGTACGTCCTCGGCGTGCTCGACGCCGAGCAGCTGGCGCACGCGATGTTCCCGCTCGGGGACACCCCCAAGGAGCTGGTCCGCGCCGAGGCCGAGCGCCGCGGCCTGGCAGTGGCCAGGAAGCCGGACAGCCACGACATCTGCTTCATCGCCGACGGCGACACCCAGGGCTTCCTGGAGCGGCGGCTCGGCACCGCCCCCGGCGAGATCGTCGACGTCGACGGCACCCGGCTGGGGGAGCACAGCGGCGCCTACGGCTTCACCATCGGCCAGCGCAAGGGCCTGAAGATCGGACACCCGGCCGCCGACGGCAAGCCCCGCTACGTCCTGGACATCTCCCCGGTCGACAACCGGGTGACGGTGGGACCGGTCGAGGCTCTGGACGTCGCCGCTCTCACCGGCATCAGGCCGCGCTGGTGCGGTACCGCGGACTTCGCCCCGGGGGCGTACACGGTCCAGCTGCGCGCCCACGGCGAGCCGGTGGCCGCCACCGCCGAGCTGGACGCGGACGGCTCCGAGCTCCGGGTCGCCCTGGCCGAGCCGCAGCGCGGGATCGCGCCGGGCCAGGCCGTGGTGCTGTACGACGGCACCCGCGTGGTGGGGTCGGCGACGATCGCCACGACCGAGCGGGCCGCGCTGGCCGGCTGATTCACCGATCTGGACCGATCTGGGGGGACTCCATGAACGTCACCGTCTTCTGCTCCGCCTACGCGCTGGACGAGCGCTACACCAAGCCCGTCCGGGAGTTCGCCCGGCTGCTCGGCGAGCACGGGCACACCCTGGTCTGGGGCGGCTCCAACGCCGGGCTGATGGGCGTCGTCGCCGACGAGGTCAGGGCGGCCGGCGGCCGACTGGTCGGCGTCAACGTCGGTCTGCTGTCCCACAAGACCTACCAGGGCGCGGACGAGATGGTCATGACCGCGGACCTGGCCGAGCGCAAGGCCGTCCTGCTGGCGCGGGCCGACGCGATCGTGGTCCTGGTCGGCGGGCTGGGGACGCTGGACGAGGTCACCGAGGTGGTGGAGCTCAAGAAGCACGGCCTGCACATCAAGCCGGTGGTACTTCTGGACACCGAGGGCTTCTACGAGGGACTACGGATCCAGCTGGCCCGGATGGAGGCGGAGGGGTTCCTGCCACGGCCGCTGGACTCTTTGGTCCGCTTCGCCTCCGACGGCGCGGGGGCGCTGGCGCTGTTGGAGCAGGCGACGCCGTAGGGCGTCTTTCGGCTGCAGACCGTAGACGGCTGGGCGCGCAGTTCCCCGCACCCCCAGGGAAGTGCAACTTACTCGCAGCGGGTCAGTTGCAGCCCCATAGGGGCGCGGGGAACTGCGCGACAAGCCAGCTACGGTCCGCAGCCGAAAATCACTGCTCGTCCTGCCCCGGGTACGGCGCGTCCGGCTGGGCGCGCGGCAGGCGGGGCAGTGGTCCGGTGTCGTCGGGGCGGCGGCGGAAACGCTGGCCCGGCAGGTGGGGGTGGGCCGCCGCTGCAGGAGTCGGCGCGTCCTCGTCGATGACCGCCGCCGCGGCGGTGCGCCGCAGCAGCAGGCCGAGGCCCTCGCGGGTGGCGACCACCACCACCCGGTCGTCGTCCGCGAGCGGCCGCTCCGGCGCCGGGTTCCAGCGCAGGTCCCGGCCGGACCGCTGCAGGCCGACCACCCGCCAGCCGCCCGGGCGGAAGGCCTCGGCGACGGTCCGTCCGGACAGCGCCTCCCGTCCGCGCACCCCCACCGTGGCGACCAGCAGCAGCTGCCGCTCCACCGGGATCGAAGCAAGCACCTGACGGCCCATCATGGCGGCCGCGAAGGCCGGCGCCGCCAGATAGGAGACGCTGCGGCTCCGGGTGCGGGCCTGTGGATAGGAGGCCCGGAGGGTGCGGTAGACGGTCCCCGCGAAGGCGTCGTCGAACAGCCGCAGCACCACCCGGAGCTCGGGCTGCTGTTCGCGGGCGTAGAGCACCGCCTCCAGGTTGACGCTGTCATTGCTGGTCAGCGCCATCAGGGTCTGACTGCGGCTGACCCTGGCGTCGCGGTAGATCTCCGGGTCGGAGATGTCTCCGATCACCACCGGCACCCCGAGTTTCCTGGCCCTGGCCACCCCGGCGGCCTCCGGGTTCCGTTCCACGGCCACCACCGGCACCCGCATCACCGCCAGCCGCTCCACCACCCGGCTGCCCACCTTGCCCAGACCGATGACCACGATGTGGTCGGCCAGGCTGCGCTTGGGCCGGTCCAGGCCGCTGACATTGCGCAGCGCCCCCAGATTCTCCAGGATCACGGCCAGCACCAACGGCATGATCAGCATCCCGGTGAACATCGAGAGCAGTTGCAGCACCTTCCGGATCGTCGACTCGCTGTCGGCGGGGTTGCCGGCGGCGGCGACGTCCATCAGCACGTCGTAGAGCGACTGTCCGATCGACCGCGGGGTGGTCAGCCAGGTCACCACGGTCAGCACCGCCACGAAGGCGCCGAGGCCCAGGGCGGCCCGGCGCAGCCGCCGCGAGATCAGCGCCCCGAGCGGGAAGCGCGGCAGGCCGCGCCGTCCCGGTTCGTCGGGCGGGTTGGAGTCGTGCCGCAGCCGTACGACGGACCGGACGGTGCCCGGGGTGGCGGCGGCGGTCTGCTCGGGGGAGGGCAGCAGCACATGCAGCGGGTTGTCGCCGGAGCTGATCAGGTCGTCGGTGCGCGGGGCGAGCAGCGCGAGCGGGACGGTGCTGTCGTCGGCGTCCTCCCCGAGGGCCTGCTCGACCACGGAGAAGGTCCCGCCGTTGATCGGGATGACCTGGTTGCGGTCGGTGACGGCCGCCGAGACCAGGGCAGGGGTGGCCGTCTCCGAGGCCGACAGCACCGCGGTCGAGCCGCCGGAGTGCTCGGCGGCCCGGTCCAGCAGGTGTTCCAGCCGCTGGCCGAGGGCGTTGCTGAAGATCCGGATCACCAGCCGCAGCCGCGGATTGAGTCCGCGGGCCAGCAGCGCCGCCTCGGTGACGGCCGGATCGTCCTCCATGGTGAGGGCGAGGGCGGTCGCCCCGGTGATCCCGGCGGCGAGCAGCGTGGTCTCGTCCGGACCGCGTCCGCTGATCACCGTGACCGCGCCGTCCTCGGTGGCCAGGGCGGCCAGTTGCGGGCCGTGGCCGACGTCCAGGTCGGGGATGATCAGGGTGACCCGTTCGCGGTAGAGGTGGATCAGATCCAGCGCCAGACGGTGCGTCAGCGCGTCACCGCCGCAGACGATCATGTGCCCGGGGCTGGGTTCGGCCGCTGTTGCCGTCTCGGTCACGAGATATCTCCGGGGGTGCCCCGGCGTTCAGGCCGGGGAGGAATCGGACTCCTGCGGAGCAGGACAGGGATAGAGGAATCGTGGTCAAGGTGTTTCGTCGTCGGCCACGGTGGTCCCGCGTCCGACCTCCAGGCGGTGCACGATCTCGGAGTTGAGGGACCTTCGCGAGGTCTTGGCTTGCCGTGCCAGCCATGCGTGGAGGTCTTGGGGAAGCCGTAGCGTGATGCGCTTTTCATCATCCATCCACCCAGGCTAGCCACTAGAGTGACATCATGACGACACCACACGGGGCGCAGGAGGCCGGGCATGCCCGGTACACCTACCGTCTGCGCGTGTCCTCGACCGCCCGTACGTCGCTGCTCGCCGAATGGGCACGCTGTCGTTGGCTGTGGAACGAATGCGTCGCCCGATCGAAGAAGGCGCACGCCGACGCGGAGCCGTGCGGCCCGGCGCGGCTGGACAAGATGTTGACCGAGGCCCGCACCGTCATGGCGTGGCTGCGCGAGGGCTCCAGCGTTCCGCAGCAGCAGCTGATCCGGGACTTCGCCAAGTCCCGCGCCAAGGCCCTGAAGGACATCAAGGACAGGCTGCCGATCAATCGCCGCGCGGGGATGCCCGGACCGAAGAAGAAGCGCGAAGCACTTCCCACCCTCAGCTACACCCGGCGCGGCTTCCGGATCAAAGACGGTCGCCTGCACCTGGCGGGCGGAACTGTCCTGACGGTTGTGTGGTCTCGCAACCTGCCCACGGACCCCACCTCCGTCCGCGTCTATCAAGACAGCGTGGGCCACTGGTACGCCTCGTTCGTCATCGCCACCGAAGTCGAGCCGCTTCTTGCCACGGGCCGTGTCATCGGCATCGACTGGGGCGTGAAGGAGACCGCTACCACCACCAGTGACGCTCATGACCTGCCGCACGCCCAGCACGGTAGGACCGCTGCCGCGAAACTCGCCCGCTATCAGCGGATGATGGCCCGCCGCAAGCCCGCGAAGGGTATCTCCGCATCGAAGGGCTACCGCGAGGCGAAGAAGCAGTCCGCTAAGCTCCATAAGAAAGTTGCCAGGCAGCGTCAGGACACCGCACGCAAGTGGGCCAAGTCTGTGGTCTGCGACCATGACGCCCTGGCTGTTGAGGACTTCAAGCCGAAGTTCCTCGCCAAGTCGACGATGGCCCGCAAAGCCGCCGATGCCGCGATCGGTGCAACGAAGGCGGCACTGATCGAGATGGGCCGCAAGCACGGGCGGGACGTGCGCCTGGTCCACCCGGCCCACACCACCATGGATTGCGCGCAGTGCGGAGCGAGAACCAAGCACGCACTTCCCCTTTCTGAACGTACCTACGCCTGCACGGCGTGCGGAGCGGTGTCCCCTAGGGACAAGAACTCTGCGCGTGTGATGCTGGTCCGGGCTGGTCTCATCCCGGCTGCCGATGATCGTGGAAGACCTGACAGTCCGTTGGACCGCCAGGCAGCGTGAGGCAGGAATCCCCCTCGTCCACGAGGGGGAGGATGTCAAGTACCGCCACGCCCCCCTAGATCCTCTCCACACCCATGGTGACGGATGGCCGGTGCCATCGGGCGTGATACGAATGAACACATGGCTATCCATCTGATCACCGGCGCGGGCTCCGGGATCGGCGCAGCTGTCGCCGCACGGCTGGCGGAGCGCGGCGACGAGCTGTGGCTGCTGGCCCGCGACGCCAACCGCGCGGCGGTGCTGCGGAAGCAGTTCCCCGGCAGCCGCACGCTGATCGGAGACCTGGCCACGCCCGACCGGCTGTCCTGGGCGCTGGGCCAGCAGGAGCAGCCGGTACGGCTGGACTCGCTGCTGCACATCGCGGGCGTGGTCGACCTGGGCGGCATCGGCGACCTGGGCACCAAGGTCTGGAACCACACCCTCGCCGTGAACCTGGTCGCTCCGGCGGAGCTGACCCGGCTGTTCCTGCCGACGCTGCGGGTCTCCAAGGGGCAGGTGGTCTTCGTCAACTCCGGATCCGGGCTCCGCGCCCACGCCGAGTGGGGGGTGTACGCGGCCTCCAAGTTCGGGCTCAAGGCCGTCGCCGACTCGCTGCGCGCCGAGGAGCACGCCAACGGCGTTCGGGTCACCACCGTCTACCCGGGCCGCACCGCGACGCCCATGCAGGAGCGGGTCCACGCCCAGGAGGGCAAAGCCTACGACGCCGCCTCCTGGATCACCCCCGAGTCGGTCGCGACCGCCGTCCTCACCGCCGTCGACCTGCCGCGCGACGCGGAGATCACCGACCTGACGGTGCGTCCGGGGCGGTAGCGGCGGCGGGCGCGCATTGTCGCGGACGCCACGCCGTCAAACACCCCGGACTCCCGTACGCTGCCCGAGTGAGCGCTGATAGTACGTTTCCGCAGTTGACCGGTCCTGGAGCGACGGGTGTCGGCTCGATGCCGGGGACGGACGCGCGGGAGGCCGCGAAGACCGTCACCGGGTCGCTGGAGGCACTGCCGCACCTGCCCGAGCTGCCCGCCCGAGGGCCCGGCGCCGACATGGTCGGTCGCAGCCTCGGGCTGCTGGTCGAGCTGTTCGCCCGGGTCGAGCCCAGCGGCTGGCGCTTCGGCGACCACCCGGGGCGGGACACCCGTCGGGCCCGCTCCTGGCTGGGCGAGGATCTGGACGCCCTGGAGGAGCACACCCAGGGCTGGACCGGCCCGCTGAAGCTCCAGGCCGTCGGCCCGTGGACGCTTGCCGCGAGCGTCGAACTGCACCGCGGTGAGAAGGCCCTGGCCGACGCGGGCGCGGTGCGCGACATCGTCGGCTCGCTGGCGGAGGGCCTGCGGCTGCATCTGGAGGACGTCCGCAAGCGCATCCCGGGCGCGCAGCTCGTCCTGCAGCTGGACGAGCCCTCGCTCCCGGCGGTGCTCGCCGGGCAGGTGCCGACCGCCAGCGGCTGGCAGCGGCTGCGTGCGGTGGACCGCCAGGTCGCCGAGGAGACGCTGCGCACCCTCGTCGGCGCGGTGGACCTGCCGGTGGTGGTGCACTGCTGCGCGCCCGGCGTGCCACTGGCCCTGCTGCGCCGGGCGGGGGCCTCGGCGGTCTCGCTGGACATGGCGTTGCTGACGGAGCGTGACGACGATGAGATCGGCGAGGCGGTCGAGGGAGGCACGCTGCTGTTCGCCGGTGTCGTGCCAAGCGTCGGACCAGGATTGTCAGACCCTGCCGATAGTGTGAGCGGTGTCAGGACGTTGTGGCGACGCCTGGGTCTCGACCCGGCGCTGCTGGCCCAACGCGTCGTGGTGACCCCCACCTGCGGTCTGGCGGGGGCCTCCCCGGCCTATGCGCGGCGCGCACTGTCACACAGCGTGATCGCCGCTCAGAGCCTGACCGACAATCCGGAGTAGTGCCGGAGCAGTCAGGGTCGCAGCAGGTACGCCACGAGGGGGGTCGTCGATGGAGGAGCACACGGTGTCGGCAGAAGAGGCCACGGCCGAGGAGCGGTCCCGGCACGCGGAGCTGTCGCAGGAGATCGAGGAGCACCGCTTCCGTTACTACCTGCAGGACGCCCCCACCGTCAGCGACGCCGAGTTCGACGTGCTGATGCGGGAGCTGGAGGCGCTGGAGGAGCGCCACCCGGAGCTGCGCACCCCCGACTCGCCGACCCAGAAGGTCGGCGGCGCCTACTCCAACGACTTCGCCTCGGTGGAGCACCTGGAGCGTCTGCTCAGCCTGGACAACGCCTTCACCGAGGAGGAGCTGGACTCCTGGGCCGACCGGGTCGAGAAGGAGCTGACCGGTCAGAGCTACCACTTCCTCTGCGAGCTGAAGATCGACGGCCTGGCCGTCAACCTCACCTACGAGAACGGCCGGCTGGTCCGGGCCGCGACCCGGGGGGACGGCCGCACCGGCGAGGACATCACCGCCAATGTCCGCACCATCGCCGAGATCCCGCACCAGCTCCGGGACGACGGCGGCCACCAGGTGCCCGAACTCGTCGAGATCCGCGGCGAGATCTACTTCCCGATCGAGGCGTTCGCCGAGCTCAACGCCGCCCGGGTGGCCGCGGGTGAGGCCCCGTACGCCAATCCCCGTAACTCCGCCTCGGGTTCACTGCGGCAGAAGGATCCCAGGATCACCGCCTCCCGGCCGCTGCACATGATCGTGCACGGCATCGGGGCGCGTCGGGGCTTCGACATCGACTGCCAGTCGCACGCCTACGACCTGCTCCGCGCCTGGGGCCTGCCGACGGCCAGGCACAACGCCGTGGTGGGCTCGCTCGCGGAGGTCAAGGAGTTCATCGCCCGCTACGGCGAGCAGCGGCACTCGGTCGAGCACGAGATCGACGGCGTCGTGGTCAAGGTGGACGAGATCCCGCTGCAGGGTCGCCTGGGCGCGACCTCGCGCGCGCCGCGCTGGGCCATCGCCTGGAAGTACCCGCCGGAGGAGGTCAACACCAAGCTCCTCGACATCCGGGTGAATGTCGGCCGTACCGGCCGCTGCACCCCCTATGCCGTGATGGAGCCGGTCCAGGTCGCGGGCTCGGTGGTCGAGTACGCGACCCTGCACAACCAGGACGTGGTCAAGGCCAAGGGCGTGCTCATCGGCGACACCGTGGTGCTGCGCAAGGCCGGGGAGATCATCCCCGAGGTGCTCGGTCCGGTGGTGGAGCTGCGGGACGGCAGCGAGCGGGAGTTCGTCATGCCGGCCAACTGTCCGGACTGCGGCAGCGAGTTGCGGCCGATGGCCGAGGGCGACATCGACCTGCGCTGCCCCAACGCCCGGACCTGCCCGGCCCAGCTGCGCGAGCGGGTCTTCTACCTGGCCGGGCGCAAGTGCCTGGACGTCGAGGCGTTGGGCTATGTCGCCGCGACCGCGCTCACCCAGCCGCTGGAGCCGTCCGAACCACCGCTGCTGAACGAGGGCGACCTGTTCGACCTGACGATCGAGCAGTTGCTGCCCATCAAGGCCGTCGTCCGCGACCAGGACACCGGCCTGCCCAAACGGGACCCCAAGACGGGCGAGGAGAAGGTGGTCACCTTCTTCGCCAATCTGAAGGGCGAGCCCAAGAAGACCGCGACCGCGCTGCTGGAGAATCTGGAAGCCGCCAAGCAGCGTCCGCTGGCCCGCATCCTGGCCGGCCTGTCGATCCGTCATGTCGGCCCGGTCGCCGCCCAGGCGCTGGCCCGGGAGTTCCGTGACCTGGACCGGATCGCCGCGGCCAGCGAGGAGGAGCTGGCCGCCACCGAGGGCGTCGGGCCGACCATCGCCGCCGCCATCACGCAGTGGTTCGCCGAGGACTGGCACCGGGAGATCATCGAGAAGTGGCGCGCCGCCGGCGTCCGTTTCGTGGAGGAGGGCGGCGGGGAGGACGAGGGTCCGCGTCCGCTGGAGGGGCTGACCGTCGTGGTCACCGGCACCCTCGCCTCGCACACCCGCGACGGCGCCAAGGACGCACTGCAGCAGCTCGGAGCCAAGGTCACCGGCTCGGTCTCGAAGAAGACCGACTTCGTGGTCGTCGGCGACAACCCGGGGTCGAAGTTCGACAAGGCGATGCAGTTGAAGCTGGCCGTCCTGGACGACGACGGCTTCGCCGTACTCCTCGCCGAGGGGCCGGAGGCGGCGCGTGAGCGTGCACTCCCGGTAGCGGGTGACGAACCGTCCGAGGCTGACTAATGCCTCGTCAAGTTACTTAACGCAAAGGCATTTCGGTCAGGCGGTGCATATCGCGGAGCCGACCGGCCGGTAACGACACCAGTCGGTCACGGCCTGTCCAATTCCCCTGCCCCTCCATGAGTCCCGGCTTTACCCTTGAACACAACCCGCTCCCTCAGCGGGCGAACGGGGAATCCAGAGGAACATCTATGGAGCGCACGTCGAGGTTCGGCCGCGCCGGGCTTCTGGTCAGACTTGCGGTTTTGGTCGGAACGCTGGCGGTGGGTGCGGCGCCGTTGCTGCCACTGGCGCTGATCACCTCTCATCACGCACCGCAACTCCTTCCGTTGTTCGCGGTCCCGCTGGCGGTGCTCTACGCGGCCTGGCGGATCGCCAGCGAGCGCGCGCACGACCTGGCCACCGATCCGCTGACCGGTCTCGCCAACCGCGACGCCCTGCTGCGCGCCGCCCGCGAGGCCATCGCCCGTGCGGACGGCGAGCGCAAGCCGACCCTGGTGCTGCTCGACCTGGACCGGTTCCGGTCGCTCAACGACACCCTCGGCCACGCCGCGGGGGACCGGCTGCTGGTGCAGGTGGGCGAGCTGTTGCGCTGCTCCGTCCCGGCCGACGGCCTGGTCGCCAGGCTCAGCGGGGACGAGTTCGCGGTGCTGCTGCCCGACGGCGGCGACGACCCGCTGCGCTCCGCGCGCGAGCTGGTCACGGCCCTCGCTGTGCCGGTGCATCTGGACGGGCTCCAGCTCGTCCTGGAGTCCAGCGCGGGCGTGGCGGTCATGCCGGACGACGCCGACGACGCCGAATCCCTGCTCCGTCGCGCCGATGTGGCGATGGCGCACGCCCAGCGCAGCCGCAGCGGGGTCGAGCGCTACCACCCCGAGCAGGACGCCGACACGCCCCAGCGGCTCGGTCTGCTCGGCGACCTGCGCCGGGCGCTGGACACCCGCGACGTGCACATCCACTACCAGCCCAAGGTCGCCTTCGACGGGCATGTGGTCGGTCTGGAGGCCCTGGTCCGCTGGGACCGGGACGGGCACGGCCCGGTCAGCCCGGACGAGTTCGTCGGCCTCGCCGAGTCCAGCGGGCTGATGCCGAAGCTCACCGACTACGTCCTGGAGGCGGCGGTCACCCAGCTGGCCGCCTGGCGCGCCGAGGGGATGACCGTCCAGGTCGCCGTCAATGTCTCGCCGCGGGACGTCCTGCGGCCGGGCTTCGCCCAGTCCATCGCGGACCGGCTGGCCCGGCACGGGGTCCCGGCCGGGGCCCTGCAGCTGGAGATCACCGAGCGGCTGCTGCTGGAGGACGGGCAGCTGGCCGCCGACACCCTGGAGGAACTGCGCGGCCACGGGGTCGGCATGTCCCTGGACGACTTCGGCACCGGGTACTCCTCGCTGGTGCGGCTGCGGAAGCTGCCCGTCGGTGAGCTGAAGATCGACCGGTCCTTCGTCAGCAGGATGGTGGCGGACCACCACGACGCGGCCGTGGTTCGCTGCTCGGTGCAGCTGGCGCACTCGCTCGGGCTGACCGTGGTCGCCGAGGGCGTCGAGGACGACGAGACCTGGGAGCGGCTGCACGCGATGGGGTGCGACGCGGTCCAGGGCTGGCTGGTCTCCGCGGCCCTCCCTGCGGACCAGGCGACAGCTTGGCTCCGCATCCGCAACGCGGCATCGCCGCAGCCCGTCGAACCCACCTGAGCCAGGCACGACCTCAGGGGCGCGAGGAACTGCGCTGCCAACCATGCACCTCGGTAAGGGGCTGGTCGCGCAGTTCCCCGCGCCCCCAAACAAATACGGCGGTGCGGCGGCATCGCAGGGCTCCGTAGGATGGGGCCCTGCCCCGCTGTCAATAGACTGGGGCCCGGAAAACCTGATCCCACCCCGAAGGGGACTGCTGCATGCCTGGCATTACGCGCGAGGAGGTCGCCCACCTCGCCCGGCTGTCGCGGCTGGAGCTCAAGGCCGAAGAGCTGGACCACTTCGCCGAGCAGCTCAACGACATCGTCGACGCGGTCGCCCGCGTCAGCGAGATCGCCGCCGAAGACGTACCGCCGACCTCGCACCCGCTGCCGCTGACCAATGTCATGCGCCCGGATGTGGTCCGCCCGTCCCTCACGCCCGCCGAGGCACTCGCCGGTGCGCCCGCCGCGGAGGAGCAGCGCTTCCGCGTGCCGCAGATCCTCGGGGAGGACTGATCAACCCATGACCGACCTGATCCACGCTTCTGAAATCATTCGCAGGACCGCAGCCGAGACCGCCGCGGCCATCGCCGCAGGCGAGGTCTCCGCCGTCGAGGTGGCCCAGGCGCACCTGGACCGCATCGGCGCCGTCGACGAGAAGGTGCACGCCTTCCTGCACGTGGACACCGAGGGCGCGCTCAGCGCCGCCCGCGCCGTGGACGCCAAGCGCGCCGCCGGCGAGGAGCTGGGCCCGCTGGCCGGCGTCCCGCTCGCACTCAAGGACGTGTTCACCACCAAGGGCGTCCCCACCACCGCCGGGTCGAAGATCCTCGAGGGCTGGGTGCCGCCGTACGACGCGACGCTGACCCGCCGCCTCAAGGACGCCGGGGTGGTGATCCTCGGCAAGACCAACATGGACGAGTTCGCCATGGGGTCCTCCACCGAGAACAGCGCCTACGGCCCCACCGGCAACCCCTGGGACCTCTCCCGGATCCCCGGCGGTTCCGGCGGCGGTTCCGCCGCCGCGCTGGCGGCGTACGAGGCCCCGCTCGCCATCGGCACCGACACCGGCGGCTCGATCCGCCAGCCCGGCGCTGTCACCGGCACCGTCGGCGTCAAGCCGACCTACGGCACGGTCTCCCGCTACGGCCTGATCGCCTTCTCCTCCTCGCTGGACCAGGGCGGCCCCTGCGCCCGTACCGTGTTGGACGCGGCCCTGCTGCACGAGGCCATCGCCGGGCACGACCCGCTGGACTCCACCTCGATCGACGCCCCGGTGCTGCCGCTGGTGGAGGCCGCGCGCCACGGTGCGACCGGCGACCTCAGCGGCGTCCGGGTCGGGGTCGTCAAGGAGTTCGGCGGCGAGGGCTACCAGGCCGGGGTGATGCAGCGGTTCCACGAGTCGGTGGAGATCCTGCGCGGCCTGGGCGCGACCGTGGTCGAGCTCTCCTGCCCGTCCTTCAGCTACGCGCTGCCCGCGTACTACCTGATCGCGCCGTCCGAGGCCAGCTCCAACCTGGCCCGCTTCGACGCCATGCGGTACGGGCTGCGGGTCGGCGACGACGGCACCCGTTCGGCCGAGGAGGTCACCGCGCTGACCCGCGAGGCCGGTTTCGGCCCCGAGGTGAAGCGCCGGATCATCCTGGGCACCTACGCCCTCTCCTCCGGCTACTACGACGCCTACTACGGCTCGGCCCAGAAGGTGCGGACGCTGATCACCCAGGACTTCGCCCGTTCCTTCGCCGACGTGGACGTGCTGGTCTCGCCGACCACGCCGACCACGGCCTTCCCGATCGGCGAGCGCGCCGACGACCCGATGGCGATGTACCTGGCGGACCTGTGCACCATTCCGTCGAACCTGGCCGGCAACTCGGCCATGTCGGTGCCCTGCGGACTCGCGCCGGAGGACAATCTCCCGGTCGGCCTGCAGATCATCGCTCCCGCCATGGCCGACGACCGGCTGTACCGCGTCGGCGCGGCGGTCGAGGCGGCACTCAACAACCAGTGGGGACACCCCCTGCTCGAGGAGGCACCGGCGCTGTGAGCAAGTCTGCGAGCAAGACCATCGAGAAGCCGGACAGCACGACCACCACCAGCACTGCGAGCAGGGCCAAGCAGCTCAAAGGCTTCAAGCACACCAAGCCCGGCATCCTGCTCGGCATCGGCGGCGGCGCCTTCGGCGCCATCGGCATCGTCAAGGACATCCGCAAGGCTCGCGAGGAGGGCGACACCCTCAAGCTGGTCAACGCCGGCGTCGCCGCCCTGGCCCTGGTCACCGGCACCCTGCTGCTGGTCCGCGAGCTGCGCAGGCTCGGCGACGACGACATCCTGCTCGGCTGAGCATCCATGAACACATGTGACGAAGAGGGGACGCATCAGTGAGCGTCATCGACCTGGTGCCCTACGACGAGGCGCTGGCGGCGTACGACCCGGTGATGGGCCTTGAGGTCCACGTCGAGCTGGGCACCGCCACCAAGATGTTCTGCGGCTGCTCCACCGAGCTGGGCGCCGAGCCCAACTCGCAGGTCTGCCCCACCTGCCTGGGCCTGCCCGGGTCGCTGCCCGTGGTGAACGCGGTCGGCGTGGAGTCGGCCGTCAAGATCGGCCTCGCGCTGAACTGCGAGATCGCCGAGTGGTGCCGCTTCGCCCGGAAGAACTACTTCTACCCGGACATGCCGAAGAACTTCCAGACCTCGCAGTACGACGAGCCGATCGCCTTCAACGGCTACCTGGACGTCACGCTGGAGGACGGCGAGGTCTTCCGGGTGCAGATCGAGCGCGCCCACATGGAGGAGGACACCGGCAAGTCCTCCCACATCGGCGGTGCCACCGGCCGCATCCACGGCGCCTCGCACTCGCTGCTGGACTACAACCGGGCCGGCATCCCGCTGATCGAGATCGTCACCAAGCCGATCGAGGGCGCGGGCAGCCGCGCACCCGAGGTCGCCAAGGCGTATGTGGCCGAGCTGCGCGAGGTGATCAGGGCGCTGGGCGTGTCCGAGGCCCGGATGGACAAGGGCCAGATGCGCTGCGACGTCAACCTGTCGCTGCGGCCGCACGGGCGCGAGGAGTTCGGCACCCGCTCGGAGACCAAGAACGTCAACTCGCTCCGCAGTGTGGAGCGGGCCGCTCGCTTCGAGATCCAGCGGCACGCCGCCGTGCTGGGCGGCGGCGGCAGCATCGTCCAGGAGACCCGCCACTTCCACGAGGAGGACGGCAGCACCACCGCCGGGCGGATCAAGGACAACGCCGAGGACTACCGCTACTTCCCCGAGCCCGACCTGGTGCCGGTCGCCCCGTCGCGCGAGTGGGTCGAGGAGCTGCGCGCCGCGCTGCCCGAGATGCCCCGGGTGCGTCGGGAGCGGCTGCAGGGCGAGTGGGGCATCTCCGACCTGGAGATGCAGTCGGTGCTCAACGCCGGTGCGATCGAGCCGATCCTGGAGACCATCGCCGCCGGCGCCCCGGCCGACCAGGCCCGCAAGTGGTGGATGGGCGAGCTGGCCCGTCGCGCCAATGAGTCGGGCACCGAGATCGGCGCTCTGCCGATCACCCCGGCGCAGGTCGCCCGGGTGGGCGAGCTGGTCGCGGCGGGTTCGCTGAACGACAAGCTGGCCCGCCAGGTCATCGAGGCGGTGCTGGACGGCGAGGGCGGGCCGGACGAGGTCGTCGCCAAGCGCGGCCTGGCCGTCGTCTCCGACGACTCGGCGCTGGGCGCGGCCGTGGACGAGGCCATCGCGGCCAACCCCGATGTCGCCGCCAAGATCCGCGACGGCAAGGTCGCCGCGGCCGGAGCGCTGGTCGGTGCGGTCATGAAGGCCACCCGCGGTCAGGCCGACGCGGCCAGGGTCAAGGAGCTCATCCTGGAACGCCTTGTCTGAGCATGTCTAAGGCTCTAAGGCCCTGATGCAGCCCTCTGAGGCCGTCCCACCCCTCCGGGTAGGACGGCCTCAGCGCTGTCTAAGGCCCCGCTGAGCTGGAAGATCGGGCAGGCTCCCGATGCCCGGCACCCCCCTGGGAGAGGAATCTTGAGGTCAGCAGGAAACAGCGACAGACCTCACCAGGGGAGCAGCACATGTCCAGCAGCGACTTCTACCTCGAGTCCTTCAAGATCCGCGAGTCCGAGCTGCGCCGCGCGGCCGAGCAGCACCGCCTGGTGGTCGAGGCCGAGAGGGGCGCCGCCGAGGCCGCGGCGGAGAGTGACGGGGACCAGGACCGGAGGGGAGGGAGATCGCAGTTCCGCTTCCGGGGCGTCCGCCGCTCGCGGCGGGCCTCAGCCCCCAGTGCCTGCTGAGTGACGCCCCGGATTGTCGGAGGCGTGTGCGATGCTCACTGATGTGGAGCGCATATCGGTAAGCCCCGTGTTCGTCGGCCGTTCCGCCGAGATGGCGGAGCTCTCGGCGGCGCTGAAGCGGGCGGGGGAGGGGCAGCCGCAGGCGCTGCTCATCGCGGGGGACGCCGGGGTCGGCAAGACCCGGTTGCTGGAGGAGTTCGTCTGTGCGGCTACGGCGCGGGGGGCCGTAGCCGCCGTCGGCGGTTGTGTGGAGATCGGTGCGGACGGCCTGCCGTACGCACCGATCGCCGCCGCCCTGCGCGCGCTCCACCATGAGCTGGGCGTCGAGATGGAGCAGGCGGCGGCGGGCAGCGCGGGCCGGCTGGCGCAGCTGCTGCCCGAGCTGGGCCACGCCGTGCCCGAGGCCCACGACGAGTTCGGTAGGGCCCGGCTGTTCGAGCACACTGCCCAGCTGTTCGAGCGGCTGACGGCGGACCGCACCATCGTGCTGGCCCTGGAGGACCTGCACTGGTCCGACCGCTCCACCCGGGAGCTGCTGGTCTACCTGCTGCGCTCGCTGCGCGCCTCGCGGCTGGTCATCGTCGCCACCTACCGCAGCGACGATCTGCACCGCCGCCATCCGCTGCGCCCCTTCCTGGCCGAGCTGGAGCGGCTGCGCACGGTCCAACGGCTGGAGCTGCCGCGGCTGGGCCGCAGCGAGGTCGCCGACCAGCTGCTCGGCATCATGGCGGACGCCCCGGACGCAGCACTGGTGTCCAAGATCTTTCTCCGTTCCGAGGGCATCCCCTTCTTTGTGGAGGAGCTGGCCGCGAGCTACCAGGGCGGCTGCTCCACCGGCCTGACCGAGTCGCTGCGCGATCTGCTGCTGGTCCGGGTCGAGGCGCTGCCGGAGGCGGTGCAGTCCATCCTGCGCACCCTCGCGCTGGGCGGCTCGGCGGTGGAGTACGGGCTGCTCCAGGCGGTGCTGCCCCTGTCCGAGGACGAGCTGATCGGCGCGCTGCGCACCGCGGTGGACGCCAACATCCTGCGCCCCACCATGAACGGCGACGGCTACCGTTTCCGGCACGCCCTGGTCCGTGAGGCCGTCGCCGACGATCTGCTGCCCGGCGAGGGCGGCCGGATCACCCGGCGCTACGCGACCATCCTCAGCGAGCAGCCGCAACTGGTGCCGGCCGTGGAGCGGACCACCAGGCTGGCGAACTACTGGTACAGCGCCAGCGATCCGGCCCGCGCCCTGCCTGCCGCCCTGGACGCCAGTCGCGAGGCCCGGCGGCGCAACGCCTTCTCCGAGCAGCTGCAGATGCTGGAGCGCGCCCTGGAGTTGTGGGACCGCGTCCCGGAGGACGTCCTCGCCGACCTGCGTCCCGCCGACTACGCCGAGTCCTACCCGGCCTGCAGTTGCGACGAGGATCCCAACGGCGAATGCTGCGAGCGCCTGCGCTATGTGGACGTCATCGCCGAGGCAGCCGTCGCGGCCCGGCTCTGCGGGGAGCGCGAACGCTGCCTCAACCTCTGCAAGCTGGCGCTGCGTCATATCGACGAGACCACCGACCCGTCCCGGGCCGCCTGGTTCTGGGGCCAGCGCTCCCGGGTCCAGTTCCTCAGCGACGCCGAAGACAGCGGCCGTGCCGATCTGGCCAAGGCCCGCACGCTGGTCGAGAACGGGCCGCCGAGCGCGGTGCAGGCGGAGGTCTTGGCCCGGTTCGCCGCCTGTGACATGGTCGACTGGCCCGAGGCCGAGGACATCGCCCTGGCCGAGCGCGCCATCGGGATCGCCCGGAAGATCGGGGACGAGCGGGTGGAACTGCACGCCCGGATCACCCTGGGTACGCTCCAGGTGATCCTGGGCAGTGAGGCCGAGGGCCTGGCCGAGCTTCGCCATGTGCTGAGCCGCGCCGTCGCCCTGCACGAACCGGACCTGATGTCCCGCACCTACATCAACCTCTCGGACGCCTACGAGGGGCTCGGCCGCTCGGAGCAGGCCGCGGCGACGGCTCGCGAGGGCTGCGAGATGGCCAGGGCCAACGGTCTGCTGGGGGCGTCGGGTCCGGTGCTCCGCGGCAACTGGGCCGAGCCGCTGATCTCGCTCGGACGGCTGGACCAGGCCCTGGAACTGCTCGAAGGCGCCTCCGCCGAGACGGACACCCGGACCGAGAGCACCTTCCTCAACCGGCTCCGCGGCCTGATCGCCCTGCTGCGCGACGACCTGCCGGCGGCGACCACCCATCTGCTGAACGCCAAGGCCGACCCGTCCGCCGTCCGCGCGCAGAGCTGGCTCCCGGTGTCCGAGCTGGCCATCCGGCTGGCCGCCGCCGAGGGGCGCTTCGAAGCGGTCAGGTCCGAGCTGCTGGCCGCCGTCGGCGAGGGCTTCCCCTCCGGGAAGTCCCGCTATGTCTGGCCGCTGCTGCTGCACGCCACCGCCTCCGAGGCCGACTCGCGGGGGCTCCCGGCCCTGGACGCCGGCCGGCCCGCAGCGCTGGAGCAGGTGCGCGCGGCGGCCTCGCGGCTGCTGCGCGGCTGGCCGCTGGCGGACGGGTTCGCGCTGCTGCTGGATGCCGAACTCGCCCGCGCCGAGGGCGACTTCCAGACCGAGCCGTATCTGCGCGCGGCCGCGGTGCTGGAGCCGCTCGGTCTCCCCTATCCGCTGGACCTGGCGCTGCTGCGGGCCGCCGAGGCCGAGGCCCTGCAGGGGCGGCGGCCCGAGGCGACCGCCCTGCTGCGCCGGGCCGAGGAGCAGGCCGCCCGGCACGGCGACGTACGGCTGCAGGCGGCGGCGCAGCGCCTCGCCGAGCGGGCCGGACTGCACGCGGCCGGGCCGGCCCCGGGGGAGCCGGAGTCCTCCGCGGAGCTGCCCGCCTTCCATCTGACGCCGCGTGAACTCGCGGTGCTGCGGCTGGTGGCGCTGGGGCGGTCCAACCGTCGGATCGCGGAGGAGCTGTACATCTCGCCGAAGACGGCGAGCGTCCATGTCTCCAACATCCTGGCCAAGCTGGAGGTGACCGGCCGCGGTGAGGCCGCCGCCATGGCGCACCGGCTCCATCTGGTCCCGGTCGGCGCCTGAGCAGCCCCTTCGTACCGGTGCACGCGGAAAATCAGGCGGCTCTGTCGGCGCCGTGTGCGATGCTCGGCCCCGTGGAGCGGATATCGGTAAGCCCCCGGTTCATCGGTCGGAGCTCGGAACTCGCGGCGCTGGACGCCGCGCTGCGCCGGGCCGAGGACGGGATGCCGCAGGCCGTCCTGATCGGCGGTGAGGCGGGGGTCGGCAAGACCCGGCTGCTGGAGGAGTTCCAGCGGGCGGCGCTGGCCGGCGGTGCGGTGGTCTCCGTCGGCGGCTGCCTGGAGATGGGCGCCGAGGGCCTGCCGTACGCGCCGTTCGCCACCATGCTGCGCCGGCTGCACCGGGAGCTCGGCAAGGAGCTGGTCCGCGCCGCCGAGGGCTATGAGAGCAGCCTGGCCCGGCTGCTCCCGGACTTCGGTGAGGCCCCGCCCGAGGCCCATGACGCCTTCGCCCGCGCCCGTCTGTTCGAGCACACCGCGCGGCTCTTCGAACGGCTGACGGAGGACCGCACCCTGGTCCTGGCCGTCGAGGACCTGCACTGGTCCGACCGCTCCACCCGGGAGCTGCTGGCCTATCTGGTGCGCACCCTGCAGGGGGCCAGGGTCGTCCTGCTCGCCACCTACCGCAGCGACGACCTGCACCGCCGCCACCCGGTCCGGCCCTACCTGGCCGAGCTGGAGCGGCTGCGCACCGTCCAGCGGTTCGAACTGCCCAGGCTGGCCCGGGCCGAGGTGGCCCGTCAGCTGGCCGGCATCCTGCACCCCCGGGTCCCCGGTGACGACCTGGTCCAGTGGGTCTACGAGCGCTCCGAGGGCAACCCCTTCTTCGTGGAGGAGCTCGCCGTCTCCGAACAGCAGGGCGCGGGCCGCGGCCTCACCGACTCGCTGCGCGACCTGCTGCTGGTGCGGGTCGAGGCTATGCCGGAGGAGAGCCAGGGCATCCTGCGGATCCTGGCCGAGGGCGGCTCGGCGGTCGAGCACCGGCTGCTCGCCGCGGTCGCCGGACACCCCGAGGACGAGCTCACCGAGGTGCTGCGCACCGCCGTGGGCGCCAACATCATCCAGCCCAGCGCCGACCTGGACGGCTACTGCTACCGCCACGCCCTGGTCCGCGAGGCGGTCTCGGACGACCTGATGCCGGGGGAGCGCAGTCGGATCAACCGCCGCTACGCCGGTGTCCTGGCCGAGCACCCGGAGCTGGTCGCCGCGGACCAGCGCGCCGCCCGGCTCGCCGACTACTGGTACCACGCCCGCGACGCGGCGCTGGCCCTGCCCGCCGCCTTGGAGGCGGGGCTGCAGGCCCGCCGCCGCAATGCCTTCGCCGAGCAGCTCAGAATGCTGGTACGGGCCCTGGACCTGTGGGACGACGTACCGGAGCAGGTCCTCGTCGGCCTGCGAGGTGTCGAGCCGACCGACGCGACCTATCCCGTCTGCACCTGCCCGCCCGGCGCCGAGCACGACTGCGGCCGGCTGCGGATGACCGATGTGCTCGCCCAGGCCGCCGTCGCGGCCATGTACAGCGGCGAGCACGACCGCGGCCTGCGCTTCATCAAGAAGGCCCTGCGGATCGTGGACGAGACCGAGGACCCGCAGCGTGCCGCCTGGTTCCTGATGCAGCGCGGACGCGCCGTCCGCTACCGCTCCGGCGGGACCGCGCGCGAGGACATCGACCGCGCCCTGCACCTGGTCGGCGACGGGCCGCCGACCGCCGTGCTCGCGGACGTGCTCAACCGGCTGGCCACCGAGGGGACTCTGGACGACGCCCGCCAGGAGGACCTGGAGATGGCCCGGCGCGCCGCCGAGGTGGCCCGGACCGTCGGCGCCCGCAGCACCGAGCTGCACGCCCGTCTGACCCTCGGCAGCCTGTACCGGATCTTCGACGACCACGAGCAGGCGGAAGCCGCCGTCGCCGGCCTGATCGAGGAGGCCGCGGCCACCGGTGACATCGAGCTCCGGTCCAGGGTCTACATCAACCTCTCGCACCACTACGAGGCCGAGGGACGGTCCGCCCGATCGGTCGAGGCCGCACGGGCCGGTCTGGCCCTGATCCGGATGAACGGGATGGCGGCCTACAGCGGCACCATCATGCTGGGCAACCTCGCCGAGTCCCTGCTGTCCCTGGGGCAGCTGGACGAGGCCGGGAAGCTGCTGGCCGAGGAGCCCTTCGGCTCCGGCCGGGAGGCGCACCGCGACTTCCTGGAACGGTTGCGCGGCGATCTGGCACTGATGTGCGGGGACACCGCGCACGCCACCGCACAACTGGAGGCCGCCCGGGCCCTGGGGGCCGACTGGCAGCCGCAGAAGTACGTGCCGGCGGCGCTGCTGGCTGTTCGGATCGCCTGCCAGGAGGGCCGGTTCGGCGACGCCAGGGCCGAGCTGCTCGCCGTGCTGGACCAGGGTCTGGACCGGGGCTACGAGCGGCACGCCTGGCCCTTGCTGTTCCACGCCGCCGCGGCCGAGGCCGACGGTTACGAACTGCCTGGCTCGGCCGAGGACCGGCCCGCGACGCTGCGGCGGATCCGTGCCGCCGCCACCGGGCTGAGCACGGTCAATCCGCTCTCGGCCGCGTGGGCGCCGCTGCTGGAGGCCGAACTCGCCCGCGCCGAACGGAACGACGGCGCGGCGCTGTGGCTCGCCGCGGCGGAGGCGGTCGCCGGGCTCGAATCGCCGGGCCCGCGCGCCCTGGCGCTCCACCGCGCGGCGGAGCGGCTGGCCGCCGAGGGGGAGCGCGGCCCGGCGGCCGCTGCCGCCGCCGAGGCGCTGGACCTGGCCGAACGCCAGGGGGAGCAGGGACTGCGGCAGTCCGTACTGCTGCTGGTGCAGCGGGCCGGGCTCCGCACCGAACAGCCGTCGGCGTCGGACCGCACCGAATCCGGCGCCGCCGCCTTCCATCTGACGCCGCGTGAGCTGGGGGTGCTGCGGTTGGTGGCGCTGGGGCGGACCAACCGTCAGATCGCGGAGGAGCTGTACATCTCGCCGAAGACGGCGAGCGTCCATGTCTCCAACATCCTGGCCAAGCTGGAGGTGACCGGCCGCGGCGAAGCCGCCGCCCTGGCCCACCGGCTCCATCTGGGAGGGTGCTGAAGGCGCCCCGCGATAGCCTCGCCACCATGGCCCGTTACCTCCTGCCCTATCCGCCCGAGCAGTTCGGCACCCTGCCCGCCGGGGTCTCCGCCGACGAGATCGCCGTCTGGGACGGCGGGGGACCGCCGCCGGAGCAGCGGGTGCTCGACGGCGTCGAGTTCTACTGCCTTCCCTACATGCGGCATGCGGCCGCGGTGGCCCTGCTGCCGAGGCTGCCCGCGCTGCGCACCGTGCAGACCCTCACGGCCGGCGTCGACGACGTGCTGCCGCACCTGCCCGAGGGGGTGACCCTGCAGAACGCCCGCGGTCTGCACGACGCCAGCACCGCCGAGCTCGCGGTGACGCTGGTGCTGGCCTCGCTGCGCGGCATCCCGCAGTTCGTCAGGAACCAGGCCGGCGGGGTGTGGGACCAGCGCTTCCGCCCCGCGCTGGCCGACCGCACGGTGCTGATCGCCGGCTACGGCTCCATCGGCGCGGCACTGGAGGCGAGGCTGCTGCCGTTCGAGTGCGAGATCGTACGGGTGGCGCGCAGCGCGCGCTCCGCGCCCCTCGGCCCGGTGCACGGCCTCGACGAGCTCCCCGCGCTGCTGCCGACCGCGGACGTGGTGGTGCTGCTCGTCCCGCTGACCGAGCAGACCCGGCACTTCGCCGACGCCGACTTCCTGGCCCGGATGAAGGACGGCGCCCTGCTCGTCAACATCGCGCGCGGTGCCGTCGTCGACACCAAGGCCCTGCTCGCGGAACTGGAGGCCGGCCGCATCAGCGCGGCCCTGGACGTCACCGACCCCGAACCGCTGCCCGCCGACCACCCGCTCTGGCACGCGCCGAACACCCTGATCACCCCCCATGTCGGCGGCCCCAGCTCGGCCTTCCTCCCCCGCGCCCTCCGCCTCCTCAACGCCCAACTCGCCGCCTTCAGCCGCTAGGGGCGCGAGGAACTGCGCGAGAACCATCCACGGTGCTGACATCGCGGCAATTTCTCCGCCCGCGCCCCCCTTGCGCCCCCAACACCCTCCGCACGCCTGGCCATTCGGCTGGTTCCCAGCCGTCCCCACCGATCCCGCAGAGCCTTCCCAACGCGTTCAGTTACTCTGAGTTGAGTATGGATGTCGTAGAGTGACGAGAGTGGTGTAAGGTCCCGACCGGGAGAGCCGGTACGGAGCGATCCGCATCGCTGCTCCGCCCGCACCCGGGGCCGGAGGGGGAGTTACCGGTGGTGAGTACCAAGACCGTGCTGCCCGGCCCGCCCTGGGCCGAGGAGCTATCCGTGCCGAGATTCAGCGTGCAGGACCCCATCGCGTCCGTCTCCGCCCTGGACCCGCCGGGGCTGCTGTCGGGCAGCCTCTCCGCGTACGAAGCGGAGGAGCCGCGCGAGGATCCGTCGCCGGGCGCCGCCTCGCGGCTGCCGCGGCTGCTCATCGTGCTGCTCTGCCTCGGCTATCTGATCGGCTCGGCCTCGGGCTGGGGCTCGCAGGGTCTGGCCGACTTCATGGGGGACTTCGGACTCTCCGGCGCCGCGCTCACCGCGTCCCTGTCCTGTCTGGGCTACAGCTGCACCGCCGTCGGCCGGCACCGACCGGCCTGGCTCTGCTTCGGCCTCTCCTCGCTGATGGTCGCCGTCGGCAACGGCGTCTGGGGCTGGTACGAGGTGGTGCTCCGGGTGCCGATCCCGACGCCCTCCGTCGCCGACTACGCCTTCCTGATGTTCGCCCCGCCGGCCATCCTCGGCCTGCTGCTGCTCGCCAAGCGGCCGCGCAACGCGGCGGGTTGGCTCTGCCTCGCCCTGGACGGCTGGCTGATCGCCGGCTCGCTGCTGACGCTCAGCTGGAGCCTGGCGCTGGCGCGCACCGCCCACGGCGACTCGGGCAGCCCGCTGCGGCTGTCCATGGCCCTGGCCTACCCGGTGCTGGACATCCTGCTGGTCAGCATGGTGCTGGGGCTGCGCTTCCGGAGCCGGGACAGCAACCGGGCGGCCGTGCACACCGCGATGGTGGCGCTGGCCCTGACCGTGCTCTGCGACGCCCTGTTCACCAGCCAGGCGCTCAGGGACGCCTACCACTCCGGCCAGCTCCTGGACGCCGGCTGGTTCACCGGCAGCATGCTGCTCGCCTGGGCCCCCTGGGCCAGGCCCAGCAGCACCGGCGGCTCTGCCGCCTCCGCCGGGGGCCGCACCAGGGTCGCCTCCACCTTCAGCGCGCTGACCCCCTATGCCGCGGCCGGGGTCTGCACCGTCGGCCTGATCTACAACGCCTTCGCGCAGCGCCAGTTGGACCGCTTCGTGCTGATCGTCGCCTGCACCGTGGTGTTCGCGCTGATCCTTCGTCAGGGCATCATGCTGCTGGACAACCTGTCGCTGGCGCAGAAGCTCTCGCACCAGGAGAACCACTTCCGGTCGCTGGTTCAGGGCTCCAGCGACGTCATCATGATCGCCGACCCGGACGGCATCCTGCGCTATGTGAGCCCCGCCGCCGCCGGCGTCTACGGCCGTCCGGCCGAGGAGCTGGTCGGCACCCGGCTGCCGGAGATGGTCCACCCGGACGACCTCGGGCACGTCCTCTGGGAGGTGCAGCGCTACCTCGCGCAGAGCCCGGCCCAGGAGCCGACCGCCAGGATCGAGTGCCGGGTGCGCTCCGGCGCGGGGGAGTGGCTGGACGTCGAGTCCACGGTGAACCGCTACCGCGACGGCCTGATCTTCAACTGCCGGGACGTCTCCGAACGGGTGCGACTGCAGGCGCAGTTGGAGCACAACGCGTTCCACGACGCGCTCACCGACCTGCCCAACCGGGCGCTCTTCCTGAACCGAGGCAGGGCGGCACTGAACAAGACGCCGCTGAACAAGACGCCACTGAACAAGACGGCGGCGGCGCCGAAGACGGCCGAGGGCGTCGCGGTGCTCTTCCTCGACCTGGACGGCTTCAAGGCCGTCAACGACAGCGCGGGACACCAGGTCGGCGACGAACTGCTGGTGCAGGCGGCCCGAAGGCTCCAGGACACTGTCCGCACCGGGGACACCGTGGCCCGCCTGGGCGGCGACGAGTTCGCGGTACTGCTGACCGGGCTCGACCAGGAGCAGGCCGAGGAGGTCGCCGAGCGGCTGCGCGCGGCGCTGTCCGCGCCGTACTGGATCGGCAGCGAGGAGCTCGGCGTCGCCGCCAGCATCGGCATCGCCTTCGCCGAACCGGGCATCACCCCGGCCAGGCTGCTGCGCAACGCCGACCTGGCGATGTACCAGGCCAAGAAGAACGGCAAGGGCCGGGTCGCCGTCTACGACCCGCAACTGCGCACCGAGCTGCACCGTCGCACCGAGCTGGAGCAGCGGCTCAGGATCGCGGTGCGCGAGGGCCAGTTCGCCCTGCTGCACCAGCCCGTCGTCGACCTGCAGTCCGGCGAGGTGGTCGCCCTGTCGGCGCAGGCCCGCTGGCGCTCGGCGCAGGGACTGCTGCTCACTCCGGCCGAGTTCCTGCGGGCCTCGGAGGGCGGCGACCGCGCGGCCCGGTTCACCCGCTGGATGGTCGAGCAGGCGCTGCAGCTGTCCAGGGAACGCCGGGAGCGGCTCGGCGCGACCGTGTCCCAGCTCCCGGTGGCGCTCCGGCTCCCGGCCCGCAGACTGGCCGCGCCCGGGCTGTGCGAGACCATCGAGGCCATACTGCTGCGCAGCGGCCTGCCCGCGGATTCCTTACTTCTGGAGATCGCCGAGGGCGACGCCGCAGACATCCGCAGCCACCACTCCGACGAACTGGTCCGCAGGCTCACCGCGCTGCGCAGGCTCGGCGTCGGGCTCGCCCTGGACGGGTTCGGCGGTCTCGGGGCGCCGCTCAGCGGGCTGCGCCGGCTGCCGGTGGACATGATCAAGGTGGAACGCGCCCTGGTCGAGGGCCTGACCGAGTCGGCGTTCCTGCGGACCCTGACCACTTCCGTGCTCCGGCTGGGGCAGGAGCTGGGCCTCACCACGGTCGCCGAGGGTGTCGACCACGCGGCCCAGGCGGCCCTGCTGCGCGAGCTCGGCTGCCGCCGCGGCCAGGGCCAGTTCTTCTCCGGACCCCTGCCCGAGGACCAGCTGGACGCCGTCCTCTGCGGCCCCAGTTTCGAGGTGTCGGCAGCCCCGGAGGCGGCTGTGCCCCGGGCGGCCACGGCGGAGTCGCCCCGGGTCGTCCACCCTTCGGGTGACTCCCGGAGTGACCTGCGGATTCATCGCCCCGGCCACCCCCGCACCAACTCTGACCAGCAAGGACGCTCCCGTGGCAGCCATCTCGGCCTGGGTCCGCATGATGAGACATCGATCCCACCGGCTTGACACTCCGGTCACCGTCGGAGGATGGTCGAGCCATGAGCACCCGAATTCTCGTACTTGGCGGGCGCGTCGGCTGATCCGCAGGACTCCAGTATCACCTGGTCCACGGAATCACTCAGGCCGACGCGCCACCCCTCGCATGCCCACGGGCACGAGGGGTTTTTTGTTGCCCACGCCCCGAACCAGCAACCCCGCCACGTACCACTCCGAGAAGGAATCAGCAGATGACTGAGCAGGCAGCCGCCGCCCCGCAGCGAGGCGAGACGTCCCCCGTCGCCGAGCCCATGACCGGGGCCCAGTCGCTCATCCGCTCGCTCGAAGCGGTCGGCGTCGAGACCATGTTCGGACTCCCGGGCGGCGCGATCCTCCCCGCCTACGACCCGCTGATGGACTCGGTCAAGGTCCGTCACATCCTGGTCCGCCACGAGCAGGGCGCGGGCCACGCGGCCACCGGCTACGCGCAGGCCACCGGCAAGGTCGGCGTCTGCATGGCCACCTCGGGCCCGGGCGCCACCAACCTCGTCACCCCGATCGCCGACGCCTACATGGACTCGGTGCCGATCGTCGCCATCACCGGACAGGTCGCCAGTGCCGCCATCGGCACGGACGCCTTCCAGGAGGCGGACATCTGCGGCATCACCATGCCGATCACCAAGCACAACTTCCTGGTCACCGACCCGGCCGAGATCCCCCGGGTGATCTCCGAGGCGTTCCACATCGCCGCCACCGGCCGCCCGGGCCCGGTGCTGGTCGACATCGCCAAGGACGCGCTGCAGGCCAGGACCGTGTTCCGCTGGCCGCCGGAGCACCAGCTGCCCGGCTACCGCCCGGTCACCAAACCGCACGCCAAGCAGATCCGTGAGGCGGCCCGGCTGCTGACCACGTCCAAGCGGCCGGTCCTCTACATCGGCGGCGGCGTCATCAAGTCCGGCGCCACCGCCGAGCTGCGCATCCTGGCCGAGCTGACCGGCGCCCCCGTGGTCACCACGCTGATGGCGCTGGGCTCCTTCCCCGACACCCATGAGCAGCACCTGGGCATGCCCGGCATGCACGGCAGCGTCGCCGCCGTCACCGCGCTGCAGAAGGCCGACCTGCTGTTCGCGGTCGGCACCCGCTTCGACGACCGGGTCACCGGCCGGCTGGACACCTTCGCCCCGCACGCCAAGATCGTCCACGCCGACATCGACCCGGCCGAGATCGGCAAGAACCGCACCGCCGACGTGCCGATCGTCGGCGACGCCCGCGAGATCCTGGCCGACCTGATCCAGGCGGTCCAGGCCGAGTACGCAGGTGGCACGACCTCGGACTACACGGAGTGGTGGCAGCAGCTCAACGGCTGGCGCAAGACCTACCCGGTCGGCTACGACGCGGCCCCGGACAACATGCTGAGCCCGCAGCAGGTGATCGAGCGGATCGGCCAGCTGGTCGGTCCGGACGCGATCTACGCGGCGGGCGTCGGCCAGCACCAGATGTGGGCCTCCCAGTTCCTGACCTTCGAGAAGCCGGCCACCTGGCTGAACTCCGGCGGCGCGGGCACGATGGGCTACGCCGTCCCGGCGGCCATGGGCGCGAAGGCCGGCATGCCGGACACCCAGGTCTGGGCGATCGACGGCGACGGCTGCTTCCAGATGACCAACCAGGAACTGGTCACCTGCGCCCTGAACAACATCCCGATCAAGGTCGCGGTCATCAACAACGGCTCGCTGGGCATGGTCCGCCAGTGGCAGACCCTGTTCTACGACCAGCGCTACTCCAACACCGTGCTGCACAGCGGTCCCGAGCACGACGGGATGGCCCAGCCCGCGCAGGGCACCCGGATCCCGGACTTCGTGAAGCTGTCCGAGGCGATGGGCTGCGTCGGCCTGCGCTGCGAGCGCCCCGAGGACCTGGACGCGGTCATCCAGCAGGCGATGGCCATCAACGACGCCCCGGTCGTCATCGATTTCATCGTGCACCAGGACGCCATGGTCTGGCCGATGGTCGCCGCCGGAACCAGCAACGACGAGATCCTGGCGGCGCGTGACGTCCGTCCGGACTTCGGCGACCAGCTCGACTAAGGGATAGGAACCATGTCCAAGCACACCCTCTCCGTCCTGGTCGAGAACAAGCCAGGCGTGCTCGCCCGCATCGCCGCCCTGTTCTCCCGCCGGGGATTCAACATCGACTCGCTCGCGGTCGGACCGACCGAGCACCCCGACATCTCCCGGATGACCATCGTCGTCAACGTGGAGGACCTGCCGTTGGAGCAGGTCACCAAGCAGCTCAACAAGCTGGTCAACGTCATAAAGATCGTCGAGCTGGACCCGGAGGCGGCGGTCCGCCGCGAACTGGTCCTGGTCAAGGTGCGCGCGGACAGCGAGACCCGCTCCCAGATCACCGAGATCGTCCAGCTCTTCCGCGCCAAGACGGTGGACGTCTCCCCGGACGCCGTGACCATCGAGGCCACCGGGAGCAGCGACAAGCTGGAGGCGATGCTCAAGATGCTGGAGCCGTACGGCATCAAGGAGCTGGTCCAGTCCGGGATGGTGGCCGTGGGCCGCGGTGCCCGCTCGATCACGGACAGGTCCCTCCGCGCGCTGGACCGCTCCGCGTGACCACCCCGGGTGCATGGTTCTCGCGCAGTTCCCCGCGCCCCTATAGGGGCGCGGGGAACTGCGCGAACAGCAACCCCGCACCCACGTGCAGCAACTCTGAGACGCTAATCTCAGCATTCGAGAACAAAACCCACGAAACGCCGAGCGGCGTAACGTGTCCCTAACCCAAGCATCCCCCCGCAAGGAGAAGCCAGCGATGGCCGAGCTGTTCTACGACGACGACGCCGATCTGTCCATCATCCAGGGCCGCAAGGTCGCGATCCTCGGCTACGGCAGCCAGGGCCACGCCCACGCGCTCTCCCTGCGCGACTCCGGCGTCGACGTCCGCGTCGGCCTGCTGCCGGAGTCCAAGTCCCGCGCCAAGGCCGAGGAGCAGGGCCTGCGCGTGGTCACGCCGGCCGAGGCGGCGGCCGAGGCCGACGTCATCATGATCCTGGTGCCGGACCCCATCCAGGGCGACGTGTACAAGGAGGTCGTCGAGCCCAACCTCAAGGCCGGCGACGCCCTGTTCTTCGGCCACGGCCTGAACATCCGCTTCGGTTTCATCCAGCCCCCGGCCGACGTCGACGTCTGCATGGTCGCCCCCAAGGGCCCGGGCCACCTGGTCCGCCGCCAGTACGAGGAGGGCCGCGGCGTCCCCTGTATCGTGGCCGTCGAGCAGGACGCCACCGGCAAGGGCCTGGAGCTGGCGCTCTCCTACGCCAAGGGCATCGGCGGCACCCGCGCCGGCGTCATCAAGACCACCTTCACCGAGGAGACCGAGACCGACCTGTTCGGTGAGCAGGCCGTCCTCTGCGGTGGCACCTCCGCGCTGGTCAAGGCGGGCTTCGAGACCCTGGTCGAGGCCGGCTACCAGCCGGAGATCGCCTACTTCGAGTGCCTGCACGAGCTGAAGCTCATCGTCGACCTGATGTACGAGGGCGGCCTGGAGAAGATGCGCTGGTCGGTCTCCGAGACCGCCGAGTGGGGCGACTACGTCACCGGCCCCCGCATCATCACCGCCGACACCAAGGCCGCGATGAAGCAGGTCCTGGCCGAGATCCAGGACGGCACCTTCGCCAACGCCTGGATCGCCGAGTACAAGAACGGCCTGCCGAAGTACAACGAGTACAAGAAGGCCGACAGCGAGCACCTGCTGGAGACCACCGGCAAGAAGCTCCGCAAGCTGATGAGCTGGGTGGACGAGGAGGCGTAAGCTTCCTCCCACCTCGGGTGCGGGGGTGTCCCGGAACGGGCACCCCCGCATCTTTGTACGGTTCGTAAGGTCCCGTGCGGGTGATTCCGCCGCAGGGGCGAGTGGTACGGCTCCAACCCTCGCTAGACTCCCGATTGCGCGTCAGGCCCACAGCGTCGTGCGTCTCCAACGCGGCATGCCACCGTTCCCACCATGCCGCCCCTACTTGGGTGCCACCCACACCCATGCGGCAGGGGAGATCCGGACAGTAAGGACAACTGTCGTGAGCGCTGCACCCACCCACAAGCCTGTCGTTCTCATCGCGGAAGAGCTCTCCCCCGCGACCATGGACGCGTTGGGCCCCGACTTCGAGATCCGCCACTGCGACGGCGCCGACCGGGCCGAGCTGCTGCCCGCCATCGCCGACGTGGACGCGATCCTGATCCGCTCCGCCACCAAGGTCGACGCCGAGGCCATCGCCGCCGCCGGGAAGCTCAAGGTCGTCGCCCGCGCCGGCGTCGGCCTGGACAATGTGGACGTACCCGCCGCGACCAAGGCGGGTGTGATGGTCGTGAACGCCCCGACCTCCAACATCGTCACCGCCGCCGAGCTGGCCTGCGGCCTGTTGATCTCCACCGCCCGGCACATCCCGGCCGCCAACACCGCGCTGAAGGCCGGGAAGTGGGCCCGCAGCAAGTACACCGGCGTCGAGCTGGCCGAGAAGACCCTCGGCGTGGTCGGCCTCGGCCGCATCGGTGTCCTGGTCGCGCAGCGCATGTCCGGCTTCGGCATGAAGATCGTCGCCTACGACCCCTACATCCAGGCCGCCCGGGCCGCGCAGATGGGCGTCAAGCTCATGTCGCTGGACGAGCTGCTGGCGGTCTCCGACTTCATCACCGTGCACCTCCCGAAGACCCCGGAGACCGTCGGTCTGATCGGCGACGAGGCGCTGCACAAGGTCAAGCCGACCGTCCGCATCGTGAACGCCGCCCGCGGCGGCATCGTGGACGAGGAGGCCCTGGCGGCCGCGCTCAAGGAGGGCCGGGTGGCCGGCGCCGGCCTCGACGTCTACGCCAAGGAGCCGTGCACCGACTCTCCGCTGTTCGCCTTCGACAACGTGGTCTGCACCCCGCACCTGGGCGCCTCCACCGACGAGGCGCAGGAGAAGGCCGGTATCTCGGTCGCCAAGTCGGTCCGCCTCGCCCTCGCCGGCGAGCTGGTCCCGGACGCGGTCAACGTCCAGGGCGGCGTCATCGCCGAGGACGTGCGTCCCGGGCTGCCGCTGGCCGAGAAGCTCGGCCGGATCTTCACCGCCCTGGCCGGCGAGGTCGCGGTCCGCCTCGACGTCGAGGTGCGCGGCGAGATCACCCAGCACGACGTCAAGGTGCTGGAGCTGTCGGCCCTCAAGGGCGTCTTCGAGGACGTCGTCGCCGAGACGGTCTCCTACGTCAACGCGCCGCTGTTCGCCCAGGAGCGCGGCCTCGAGGTGCGGCTGACCACGACCAGTGAGAGCCCCGAGTACCGCAATGTCATCACCGTGCGCGGCACCCTGACCGACGGCCGCGAGGTCGCCGTCTCCGGCACGCTCACCGGCCCCAAGCGGATCCAGAAGATCGTCGGCGTCGACACCTTCGACGTGGACGTGGTGCTCACCGACCACATGGCCTTCTTCCGCTACGACGACCGCCCCGGCGTGGTCGGCTCGCTCGGCCGGATCCTCGGCGAGGCCGGCATCAACATCGCGGGCATGCAGGTCTCCCGCGACGACGAGGCCGGCGACGCGCTGGTCTCGCTCACCGTGGACAGCGAGATCCCGCAGCCGCTGCTGACCGAGATCGCCGCTGAGATCGGCGCCAAGTTCGCCCGTTCGGTGAACCTCAGCGACTCCTGACCCCTGAGCCGCCGAAAGCCCCGTCCGTCGCGGTCCGTGACGGACGGGGCTTTCGTATGTCCGGGTGACCTCCGTCTCAGATAGTAGGAAATCCAAGTAGTTCTGCAGACAGTCGCGACCAGCTGTCGTACCGTGAGAATGTCGGACGATCCGCTGTATCCATGGCCAGTTCCGACCCGGCCCTTTTCGCGGGTGACCCTCGCGCGGCCCCTTCGTACAGGCTTCTTGCCGCACCCCCCGCGCGTGAACGGAGTCCCCCATGGACCAGCAGCGCCCGCAGAACCCCACCCAGCGCCCCCAGAACAGCGACCGGGCCGCGGCCATGGCCGCGCTCCAGCGCGCCCTGGACCGCCGCGACAACGGCGGCTCCACCGGGCACCAGTAGGTCGGTCCATATCCCGGACGGCAACTGCCCACCTGTTGGGCCCCGGAGTAGGGTCGGAGTCATGTCTCGCACACTCCGCCTCGCAGTGATTCCCGGTGACGGCATCGGCCAGGAAGTCGTCGCCGAAGGACTCAAGGTCCTGACCGCCGTCCTCCCCGCCGACACCAAGGTGGAGAGCACCGAGTACGACCTCGGCGCGCGCCGCTACCACGCCACCGGCGAGACCCTGTCGGACAGCGTGCTGGAGGAGATCAAGAACAACGACGCCATCCTCCTCGGCGCCATCGGCGACCCCTCCGTGCCCTCCGGGGTGCTGGAGCGCGGGCTGCTGCTGAAGCTGCGCTTCGCCTTCGACCACCACGTCAACCTGCGCCCCGGCAAGCTCTTCCCGGGCGTGGCGTCTCCGCTGGCCGGTGACCCGCAGATCGACTTCGTGGTCGTCCGCGAGGGCACCGAGGGCCCGTACGTCGGCAACGGCGGCACTCTGCGCACCGGTACGCCGCAGGAGGTCGCCACCGAGGTCAGCCTGAACACGGCGTTCGGCATCGAGCGCGTCGTCCGCGACGCCTTCGCCCGGGCCCAGGCCCGTCCGCGCAAGAAGCTCACCCTGGTCCACAAGAACAACGTGCTGGTCCACGCCGGCCACCTGTGGACCCGGATCTTCAACCAGGTCGCGACCGAGTTCCCCGAGGTCGGCACCGACTACCTGCACGTCGACGCGGCCACGATCTTCTTCGTCACCCAGCCCGAGCGCTTCGACGTGATCGTCACCGACAACCTCTTCGGCGACATCATCACCGACCTGGCCGCGGCCGTCACCGGCGGCATCGGCCTCGCCGCCAGCGGGAACATCAACCCCAGCGGCGAGTTCCCGTCCATGTTCGAGCCGGTCCACGGCTCGGCCCCGGACATCGCCGGACAGGGCAAGGCCGACCCGACCGCCACCGTGCTGTCCGTCGCCATGCTGCTCCAGCACCTCGGCCTGACCGACGAGGCCGCGAGGATCGAGACCGCGGTCGCCGCGGATCTCGCCGAGCGCGTCGGCAAGCCCGCCCGTTCCACCAGCGAGGTCGGCGACGCCCTCGCCGCGCGAGTAGCCGGCTGACCAGCCGGCACAGCGCAGGACCACCACGAGCGGTCCGGAAGCAGCACTGTCGGCCACGTCCGACAGCACGCGCCTTCCGGGCCGTTTCGTCGTATGCCGACCGGCCCGCGAAAGTGCGACTATCGACCTTGGACACGCTCATTGGACAATGAGTCCTGTCCACCATGACGACACGGTGAAGGACGTAACGCCATGACCTCCCCGACGGAGCCCATCGAGATCGAGCTGAAGCCCTCGGCTCACCCGCTTTCCGACGCCGAGCGCCGGGCCCGCCTGGCCAACCCGGGCTTCGGCCGCTACTTCACCGACAACATGGTGACCATCCGCTGGACCGAGGGCCGCGGCTGGCACGACGCCCAGCTCGTCCCGTACGGACCGATCGAGCTGGATCCGGCCACGGCGATCCTGCACTACGGTCAGTCGATCTTCGAGGGCCTCAAGGCGTACCGCACCGCGGACGGCGGCATCCAGACCTTCCGTCCCTACGCCAACGCCGCGCGCTTCCAGGCCTCCGCCCGCCGCCTGGCCATGGCCGAGCTGCCGCAGGAGACCTTCGTCGCCGCGGTCGAGGCCCTGGTCCAGCAGGACCAGGCCTGGGTCCCGAGCGAGGGCGAGGCCAGCCTCTACCTCCGTCCCTTCATGATCGCGACCGAGGTCGGGCTGGGCGTCCGCCCTGCCAACGAGTACCTGTTCATGCTGATCGCCTCCCCGGCCGGGGCCTACTTCCCCGGCGGCGTCGAGCCGGTCTCGGTCTGGCTCTCCGAGGAGTACGTCCGTGCGGCGCCCGGCGGCACCGGTGCGGCGAAGTGCGGCGGCAACTACGCCGCGTCGCTGGTCGCCCAGGCCCAGGCGGCGGCGGAGGGGTGCGACCAGGTGGTCTGGCTGGACGCGATCGAGCGCCGCTGGATCGAGGAGATGGGCGGGATGAACCTCTACTTCGTCTTCGGCGAGGGCGAGGACGCCCGGATCGTCACCCCCGAGCTCTCCGGCTCGCTGCTGCCGGGCATCACCCGCGACTCGCTGCTCACCATCGCCGCGGACCTCGGCTACTCGACCGAGGAGCGGAAGATCTCCACCGAGGAGTGGCGCGACGGGAACGCGGACGGCACCCTCACCGAGGTCTTCGCCTGCGGCACGGCCGCGGTGATCACCCCGGTCGGCTCGGTCAAGTCCGCCCGCGGCGACTGGACCGTCGGCGACGGGACCCCCGGGGCGGTCACCATGCGGCTCCGCGAGACGCTTCTCGCGTTGCAGACGGGGAACCGCGAAGACACCCACGACTGGATGCACCGAATCGCCTAGAGAACCATGGGGGCGCGGGGAACTGCGCGACCAACCCTCTACGGAGGTGCATGGTTGGCAGCGCAGTTCCCCGCGCCCCTATGGGTCTGCAACTGGCTCAGTTGCACTTGCTAGGGGCGCGGGGAACTGCGCGAACAGCAACCACCCCCAAGGTGCACGGTCCCGCATGCTGAGACCCCCCACCGCGTCTCCCGAAGCTATGCCAAACTGTATAGGTGTCCTCGCTCGCGCTCATTATTGGCAGCAGGCGCGCCGGTCCGCAGTGACCGATCCGCGACGTACGACCCGTACGCGGAACGGACACCGTGTCACATGACCCGCGCGCAGACCTCTCGCACCCGCGAGGGGTCTTTTTGTTTGCCGACGCGTTCCCCACAGGGAGCGTCCCGACAAGCGAGCAGCTCGCGGCGATGGTGGACAGTGGAGTCGGATCCCCCAGCAGGCAGACCCTGCTGGGGGCCAACCAGCCCCGGACAGGAGACCACAGGCAATGACCCTCAGCGACGACTTCCATGTCTTCGACACCACCCTGCGCGACGGTGCGCAGCGCGAGGGCATCAACCTCACCGTCGCCGACAAGCTGACCATCGCCCGGCATCTGGACGACTTCGGCGTCGGCTTCATCGAGGGCGGCTGGCCCGGCGCCAACCCCCGTGACACCGAGTTCTTCGCCCGCGCCGCCGCCGAGCTGCAGCTGCGGAACGCCCAGTTGGTGGCCTTCGGCGCCACCCGCAGGGCCGGCGGCGAGGCCGCCACCGACGCCCAGCTCGCCGCCCTGGTGGCCTCCGGCGCGCCCGTGGTGACCCTGGTCGCCAAGTCGCACGACCGCCATGTCGAGCTGGCCCTGCGCACCACCCTGGACGAGAACCTGGAGATGGTCCGCGACAGCGTGGAGTTCCTGCGCGCCCAGGGCCGCCGCGTCTTCATCGACTGCGAGCACTTCTTCGACGGCTACAAGGCCAACCGCGACTACGCCCTCGCCGTGGTCCGCACCGCGCACCAGGCCGGGGCCGACGTCGTGGTGCTGTGCGACACCAACGGCGGGATGCTCCCCTCCGGGGTCCGTGCCATCGTCGCGGACGTGCTCGCCGAGACCGGAGCCCGCCTGGGCATGCACGCCCAGGACGACACCGGTTGCGCGGTGGCCAACACCCTGGCCGCCGTGGACGCCGGGGCCACCCATGTGCAGTGCACCGCCAACGGTTACGGCGAGCGGGTCGGCAACGCCAACCTCTTCCCGGTGACCGCCGCGCTGGAGCTGAAGCTCGACCGGCGGGTGCTGCCGACCGGCAAGCTCACCGAGATGACCCGGATCTCGCACGCCATCGCCGAGGTCGTCAACCTCACGCCCTCCACCCACCAGCCCTACGTCGGGGTCTCCGCCTTCGCCCACAAGGCCGGGCTGCACGCCTCCGCCATCAAGGTCGACCCCGACCTCTACCAGCACACCGACCCGGCCCTGGTCGGCAACTCCATGCGGATGCTGGTCTCGGACATGGCCGGCCGGGCCTCGGTCGAGCTCAAGGCCAAGGAGCTCGGCTACGACGTCTCCGACGACCGGGAGACGGTCGGCCGGGTGGTGGACACCGTCAAGGCCCGTGAGCTCCAGGGCTACACCTACGAGGCCGCCGACGCCTCGTTCGAGCTGCTGCTGCGGGACGAGATCAACGGCAACCGGGCGCGCTTCTTCACCCTGGAGTCCTGGCGCACCATCGTCGAGCAGGCGGCGGACGGCAGCCAGGCCAACGAGGCCACGGTGAAGCTGCACGCCAAGGGCGAGCGGATCATCGCCACCGGCGAGGGCAACGGCCCGGTGCACGCCCTGGACGTGGCGCTGCGCGCGGCGCTGGAGCGCTTCTACCCGCAGCTCGCCGCGCTGGAGCTGGTGGACTACAAGGTCCGCATCCTGGAGGGCGAGCACGGCACCCGCTCGCAGACCCGGGTCCTGGTGACCACCAGCAACGGCCAGGACGAGTGGTCCACGGTCGGGGTGGCGGAGAACGTGATCGGCGCCTCCTGGCAGGCGCTTGAGGACGCCTACACCTTCGGCCTGCTCCGCGCGGGGCTGGAGCCGTAGCCGCGAAGAGGGACCGGAGCACAACACAACTGAGGGGCCGTCACGCAGCAGCGTGACGGCCCCTCAGTTCGTCCGGCTGGGGCTCAGCGAAGGCTCAGCGGAGTCGGGCGAGGAGTGCGTGTTCGACGAGGGTGATGAGTGCGGATTTGGCGCTGTCGCGGCGGCGGGCGTCGGTGGTGATGACGGGGGTGTCGGGGCCGAGTTGGAGGGCTTCGCGGACTTCGTCGGGGTTGTGGGTCTGGTTGCCGTCGAAGGCGTTGAGGGCGACGACGAAGGGCAGTCCGCTGTTTTCGAAGTAGTCGATGGCGGGGAAGCAGTCGGCGAGGCGGCGGGTGTCGACCAGGACGACGGCGCCGATGGCGCCGCGGACCAGGTCGTCCCACATGAACCAGAAGCGGTCCTGTCCGGGGGTGCCGAACAGGTAGAGGATCAGGTCCTCGTCCAGGGTGATCCGGCCGAAGTCCATGGCCACCGTGGTCGTGGTCTTGTCGGCCACATGGCTGAGGTCGTCGATGCCGGCCGAGGCGCTGGTCATCACGGCCTCGGTGCGCAGCGGGTTGATCTCGGAGACCGCGCCGACCAGGGTCGTCTTGCCCACCCCGAAGCCGCCGGCCACGACGATCTTCGCCGAGGTGGTCGTGCGGGCTCCGGTGGCGGCCGCCGGTGGCGCGGGCCTAGAGCTTGCGAAGTCCACTGAGCACCCTTTCGAGCAGTGTCACGTCTGGCGTGCCGCCGGATTCGCCTCCGGCAGCGGGTTGGTGGATCGCGACCAGACCGGATTCGGCCAGGTCGGCGACGAGGATGCGGGCCACGCCGAGAGGCATGGAAAGCAGAGCCGAGATCTCGGCCACGGACTTGATCTCCAGGCAGAGACCGCAGATCCGTTGGTGTTCGGGGAGCAGCGTGCCGATCCGCTCGGGCGGCGCGGTGGTGGAGACCAGGGCCTCGATGGCGAGCTGGTAGCGCGGCCGGGTCCGTCCGCCGGTCATGGCGTAGGGCCGGATCAGCGGCTCCTCGTCCATCTCCGGCTCCTGGGCCGGCTGCCGGGTCCAGTCGTCGGCGTACGACGGACGGCTGTTGTAGCCGGATCCGGTGCCGCTGGTGGTGGGCGCGTTGGGCTCGGGGTTCCCCCGGGGCGCCTGGCCGGAGCCGTTGGAGTAGGGGTTCTCCTGGTACGGGTTGCCGCCGTAGCCGTTGCGCTGCTCCTGCTCATAGCTGGGGTAGCCCGGGGCGTAGCCGCCGCCGGGACCACCGAACGCATCGTGGCCTGAACCGGGGTAGCCGGTGCCGTACTGGCCGTTCTGGTCCTCGGGCGGTGTCACGGGTCCTCCTCACAGTTGAGCGACAGGGGCGTTACGGCTCTTGCTGAACGTGTGCAGGCGGTGCAGGTGCAGGTGGTGCCGGTGTTGCGCGCCGTCAGTGGAGCAGGCTGCCCTGGAGCTCGGCGCGGAGCGCGGGGGTGAGTACGGTACCGGCACGGTCGACGAGGAGGGCCATTTCGTAGCCGACCAGGCCGATGTCGCTGTCGGGGGAGGCGAGGACGGCGAGTGAGGATCCGTCGGAGACGGCCATGATGAACAGGAAGCCGCGTTCCATCTCGACCACGGTCTGGGTGACCCGGCCGCCTTCGAAGATCCTGGAGGCGCCCTGGGTGAGCGAGGTCAGCCCGGAGGCGACCGCGGCCAGCTGGTCGGCACGGTCCCGCGGGAAGCCCTCGGACATGGCGAGCAGGAGGCCGTCGGCGGAGACCACCACCGTGTGCGACACCCCGGGGGTGTTGTCCACGAAGTTGGTGATCAACCAGTTGAGGTTCTGTGCCGCCTGGGACATCTGGCTCATCTAACGCTCCGGGTGGTTCGGGCCGCCGAAGAGTCCGGCTGCCCCGTGCTGGTCGGGGGAAGGGGTGTCGCCTGCGTTGTGCCCCTGCTGGATGCCGCGGCGCAGGTTGGTGAGCCGGCCGCGGACCTCCTCGGGGGAACGGGACAGCTGTGGGGAGGCGTCCGGTACTGCGCTGCTCGGCTCCTGGACGTTGCCGGGAAGCAGGTTCTGGCGGGGTACGCGCCGCGGGAGACCGGCCGGGGTGGTACCCCCGGCGACGGGCTCCGCGGGCACGGTCGGGAGCGGGACGGACGGCATGGCCATCGTGGCCTGGTCGCCGTCCTCACGGGCTCCGGTGAACCAGTTGGGCCGTTCACCGGCCTCACGGTCGCCGATCGCCCGGCCGCCGCCCAGTGCCTGGCCGGGACGGCGGGTGGGGAGCGAGCCGTTCGCGGAGCCGCCCGGGGAAGACGGAACCGGGGAGCTGGGCCGCTGAGGCAGGGCCGCCGGCGCGTTGCCGACCGCCGGACGGGATACGGGGGGGACGGGAGCCACGGGCGCCTCGGGGGCAGGTGCTGGGGCGGATTGCTGGGCCTCCGGGTAGTACGGGTGACCGTACTGGGGCTCGGAGGTGCTGTCGGGGTACTGCTGGTGACCGTACTGGTCCGCCTGGTAGGCCGGGTACTGCTCGGGGACGTACGGGTCCTGGCCGTACTGCGCGGTGCTGAACTGCGCGGTGTCGTACGACGGGTCGGGCTGGTACTGGTCCTGCTGCTGGTACTGCCGACCGTTCCCGTTCCCGTTCGCGGTGCCGTTCCCGGTGCCGTAGGTGTCGAAGTCGGCGGCGGTGTAGCTGCCCGCCTCGTAGCCGGCGTCGGGAGCCGGGTAGGAGGGGGCGGCGGCGGCCGGCCGGGCGTCGAAGCCGTCGAACTCGGGGACGTAGGAGTCGGGGTAGGGCTCGTACGTCTCTCCCGGCTGCGGCGCGGGGGCCGGGGCCGACGGCTGCTGCGTGGCCGGTGCGCCCTCGCCCGGGCCCTCCAGCGCCGCCTGCTCGCGCCGCTGGCCGAGCCGCATGGTGCGCTGCATCAGGTGGTCGGGGGCGACGGCAGCCGGCGCGTCCACGGCGGGGCGGTCGTAGCGGCTGTCGTCGAAGCCCAGTTCGCTGGCGGTCAGCTGGCCGGACTCCGCGTACGGGCCCGCCTCGGGCTCGCCGTAGATCCGGGAGACGGTGAACTGCTCCTCGGGCTCGGCGGCCCGTGGCAGCTGGGTGAGGTGGTCCGGGACCATCACCAGCGAGGTGGTGCCGGCGGACTCGCCGGAGGGACGCAGCTGGACCCGGATGGCGTGGCGCTCGGCCAGCCGGCCGACCACGAACAGGCCCATCTGACGGGAGACCGAGGCGTCGACGGTGGGCGGGTCGGCCAGCTTGGCGTTGATCTCGGCGAAGTCGGCGGCGGTGAGGCCGATGCCCTTGTCGTGGATCTCGATCAGCACCCGCTGGTCGGGCAGCCGGGTGGCGGTGACCTTCACCCGGGTCTGCGGACTGGAGAAGGTGGTGGCGTTCTCCAGCAGCTCCGCGAGGAGGTGCACCAGGTCGGTCACGGCCGGGCCGATCACGTCGGTCTCGGGTATGCCGCTGAGCTCGATGCGCTCGTACTGCTCCACCTCGGACGCGGCCGCGCGGAGCACGTCCACAAGCGGGATCGGGTCGCTCCACTCGCGGCCCGCCGACTCGCCGGCGAGGACCAGCAGGTTCTCGCCGTTGCGGCGCATACGGGTGGCCAGGTGGTCCAGCTTGAACAGGCTCTCCAGCTGGTCCGGGTCCGCCTCGTTGTTCTCCAGGTCGGTGATCAGCGACAGCTGACGCTCGATCAGGCTCTGGGAGCGACGGGACAGGTTGGTGAAGATCGCGTTGACGTTCCCACGGAGCATGGCCTGCTCGGAGGCCAGTCGGATGGCCTCGCGGTGGACCTCGTCGAACGCCCGGGCGACCTCGCCGATCTCGTCACGGCCGGTCAGCGGGATCGGCTGGACGGTGGTGTCGACGCGCTCGGGGTCGGTCTTGGAGAGCTTGCGGACCAGGTCCGGCAGCCGCTCGGCGGCGATGCCGGTGGCGCTGTCGCGCAGGGTGCGCATACCGCGCACCATCGAGCGGCCCATCAGGTAGGCCAGCGCGCCGGCCAGCAGCACCAGTGCCAGCGCCTCGGCGCTGATGGTGATGGCCTGCTTGTTGGCGTCCTGCTTGGCCTGGTGCGCGTCGGCGAGGACCTGGCTGGTGATGGCCGTCTCGACCTTGCGCTGCTGGCCGGTCCGCTGGCTGGCCAGGGTGTACCAGGAGACCGGGGTGATCCCGGAGGACTTGAGCGAGGGCTTGCCCGCCATCGCCAGCAGGGTGTCCTCGGCCGCGGTGATGCCCTGGCCGATCACGGTCTGCTGGTAGAGCGTGAGGTCCGCGGGCACACCGGAGAGCAGCACCTGCTGCTCGGTGACCTGGGTGAGGCGCGCGGCCACCTGGATCGCGATCGCGAGCTGCGACGGCATCTTGTCGTACATCAGCGCGATGGTGACCAGGTTGCGCTCGGTCGCGGTGGACTCCTTCTCCAGGCTCAGCGCGAAGAGCTCACGACCGCGGCTGTTGATGTTCTTGTCACCGAAGGCGAGTTCGTTGTCCAGCCCCAGCAGGCCCAGGTAGATGTTGGAGTACGCCACCTCGGTGGAGACCGGGTCGTAGGTCTTGCTGGTGACGTCGTAGCCCTTGGTCCGCAGGTTGTTGAGGTTCTTGGCGGCCTGGGCGTGGAAGGTGCTGAGGTCGGTGCTGATCTGCACGTCGGGCTTGACCTGTGCGGCGTCGGCGTCCATCACCGCGATGTCCGCGTCCGTCTGCTTGCGCGCGGCCAGCACCTGGGCGTTCTGATGGTCGCCCATCATCTGCGGGATGACCGCGAGGTCGCGCTCGGTCTCGAGGTCGTCGGCCACCGTGCCGGCGTCCCGGACCAGGATGGCGACCTTCTCGTTCTGCCCGGCGGTGCTGGCGAGGTCCAGTTGGTCCTTGATGCGCAGCCCCGCGAAGACCAGCCCGGTGATCACCGGGACCAGCACGATGGCCGTCAGCCGGGTGGGCACGCGCCAGTGGCGGAAGGCCCAGCTGGAGCCACCGCCGTCCACGGGCTGGGGCTCGGCCTGCCGCGGTCCAGGGTCTGCCTGCTTCTGCCTCACTCGACAACAACCTCTCGGCCGGGGCGGCCATTTCTGAACGTGCTACTGATCTGCGCGGATCGCTGGAATTTCAGCACGTACGCGCGGTACGGGCCAAACACCCCTGGTAGGTCCGCTTACTGACGATAAATGGGACATAAGGAGCTGATTGCGGCGAATGCTCACCCGCCGGTAGGCATTCCGTGTGCATGTGGTCACCTGTGGTGATTTTTGTGAATGAATTGCGTGTCGAACTGTTATGCAGAGCCTCAGCGGAGTCGGGCGAGGAGTGCGTGTTCGACGAGGGTGATGAGTGCGGATTTGGCGCTGTCGCGGCGGCGGGCGTCGGTGGTGATGACGGGGGTGTCGGGGCCGAGTTGGAGGGCTTCGCGGACTTCGTCGGGGTTGTGGGTCTGGTTGCCGTCGAAGGCGTTGAGGGCGACGACGAAGGGCAGTCCGCTGTTTTCGAAGTAGTCGATGGCGGGGAAGCAGTCGGCGAGGCGGCGGGTGTCGACCAGGACGACGGCGCCGATGGCGCCGCGGACCAGGTCGTCCCACATGAACCAGAAGCGGTCCTGTCCGGGGGTGCCGAACAGGTAGAGGATCAGGTCCTCGTCCAGGGTGATCCGGCCGAAGTCCATGGCCACCGTCGTGGTGGTCTTCCCGCTGATGTGGGTCAGGTCGTCGATGCCGGCCGAGGCGCTGGTCATCACGGCCTCGGTGCGCAGCGGGTTGATCTCGGAGACCGCGCCGACCAGGGTCGTCTTGCCCACCCCGAAGCCGCCGGCCACGACGATCTTCGCCGAGGTGGTGGCCCGGTGCGGGGCGGGTGGGGCCGGCGCGAAGGGCGCCGCGGGCCTAGAGCTTCCGAAGTCCACTGAGCACCCTTTCGAGCAGTGTGACGTCCGGCGTTCCGCCCGATTCGGAGGCGGCCGCAGGTTGGTGGATGGCGACCAGGCCGGCTTCGGCCAGGTCGGCTACGAGAATGCGGGCCACGCCCAGCGGCATCGGGACCAGCGCGCTGACCTCGGCGACCGACTTGACCTCGCGGCACAGCTGGACGATCCGGGCGTGCTCGGGGAGCAGTGTGCCCGCCCGGTCCGCCTGGGCCGTGGTGGAGATGAGGGCCTCAATGGCGAGCTGGTAGCGCGGCCGGGTCCGTCCGCCGGTCATGGCGTACGGGCGCACCAGCGGCTGACGGGCACCCCCCTGGGGCGGCTGCGAGCCGTGCGAGCCGTGCGTTCCCTGCTGGCCGCCGTACGAGCCGCCGCCGTACGGATTGCCGTACGGACCGGTGGAGCCTTGGGGCGGGGTCATCTGTCCTCCTTGAGCTGCAGCGGTCCGTCGTGCCTCTCCGCGGCGTGGTGTTGGTGCGAGGGAGTGTGTGCCCGGAAGGAGCGGCATGCCTCAGTGGAGCAGGCTGCCTTGGAGCTCCGTCCGGAGTGCCGGGGTCAGCACGTCACCGGTGCGGTCGACGAGGAGGGCCATTTCGTAGCCGACCAGGCCGATGTCGCTGTCGGGGGAGGCGAGGACGGCGAGTGAGGATCCGTCGGAGACGGCCATGATGAACAGGAAGCCGCGTTCCATCTCGACCACGGTCTGGGTGACCCGGCCGCCTTCGAAGATCCTGGAGGCGCCCTGGGTGAGCGAGGTCAGCCCGGAGGCGACCGCGGCCAGCTGGTCGGCACGGTCCCGCGGGAAGCCCTCGGACATGGCGAGCAGGAGGCCGTCGGCGGAGACCACCACCGTGTGCGACACCCCGGGGGTGTTGTCCACGAAATTGGTGATCAACCAGTTCAGATTGTGTGCCGCTTGGGACATCTGACTCATCTGAATCAACGCTCCTGGGGGTTGGTGCCGTACGGGCCCGCGTTGCCGCCGGGGTTGGCCTGGTTGGAGCCGCCTGCGCCTGCCTGGCGTCCCTGCTGGATGCCGCGGCGCAGGTTGGTGAGCCGGCCGCGGACCTCCTCGGGCGAACGGGACACCTGGCTCTGCGGACCTTCCGGCGGGACGGATTCGGCGGTGCCCGGGACCAGGTTGGCCTTGGGCACCCGGCGGGGGAGACCCGAGGGCAGCACCCCGCCGGCGCTGGGTTCACGGACCTGCTCGGCCCGGCGCCACACCTCGTCGTTGGCGGAGGTCCGCCACTGACCGGCGGCGCTGGCACCGGCCGGCATGCCCTCGCCGACTCCGCGCTGCGGCATCGGCCGCTGCGGCGGCGCGCCGAACGGTGCGTCAGCCGCAGGGGAGGAGGTTCCCGGACGCTGCCATGTCTCGGCCTGGCCCTGGGGCTGCTGCACGGAGCCCGGCCCCTGCTGGACGGGGGGCTGGGGCGCCGAGGTGCCGGGGCGCTGGAAGCGGTTCTGCGAGGGCCGCTGCGGCGCCGGGGCCTGCGGGGCCGCCTGCTCCGGACCGGCGGTCTCGGCCGGGGCCGTCACCTGCACGGCCCGCATCCGGTCGGCACGGCCGCTGCGGAACCAGTTGGACTCCATCGCCTCGAAGATCGGCGAGCTGCCCGCGCCGGCCTCGGCCGGTGGCAGGGCCCGGGTCAGCGGGTGGCTCGCCGCGTCGGCGGAGGGAAGCGCCACCGGCTGGGACGGGGCCTGCTGCTGCGGCGGAACCGGCTGCTGGGTCGGCATCTGCTGCTGCGGCCGCTGGGGCTGCTGCGGCGCGAAGGCCTGCGGCTCGACCGGCCGCGGCGGCATCGGCTGCGGCGGGATCGGCCGGGCCGGCTCCTCGTCGAAGTGCGGCCGGGCGAACTGCGCGGTGCTCTCCATGTTGTCGGGAGCCAGAGGCTGCCCGGCGGGAGCCAGCGGCTGGCCGGCCGGGACCGGAGGCCTTCCGGCCGGTGCCTGGGGCCGACCGGTCGGGGCCGGTGATCCGTGCTGCGGCTGCTCGCTCCACAGGCCCTGCTCGTCCAGCGGGACCGGCGGCTGCATGCCGGGCTGCTGCATGCCCTGCTGGGGTCCCTGCGGTCCGCGCTGCTGCGGGCCGGGGCCCTGCTGCGCCATGGTCCGCAGGGTCGGGTCCTGCTGGGCGTGGGCCGGCTGCTGCTGGCCGCCGGGGCGGCCGCCGGGCGCCGGGGCGCCCATCGGCGAGGAGCCCTGGGGCAGGCCCGGGGTGTCGCCGCGCTGCGGCAGGCCGGACTGCTGCGTACCGGGCTGCGGGGGCAGCGACGGGCGTCCGCCGGGGCCGCCCGAGGGGCCGCCGCCCAGCGGCGCGCGACCGGGTGCCTGCGGCATCGCGCCGCGCTGCTGCTGCATGCCCACGCTGCCCGGCGCGCCGGGGTTCTGACCGCCCTGGCCGGGCGCGCCCTGCGGACGCTGCTGGCCGGGACCGGCCGAACCGCCGCGGCGCTCGGCCGCGTTGGTGACGTCCACGGGCAGCATGACCAGCGCGGTGGTGCCGCCGGAGTCGCTGGGGCGCAGCTGGATCCGGATGCCGTGACGCAGCGAGAGTCGACCGACCACGAACAGGCCCATGCGGCGGGAGACGGAGACGTCCACCACCGGCGGGTTCGCCAGCCGCTCGTTGATCTCGGCCAGGTCGTCGGGGGAGAGGCCGATGCCGGTGTCGTGGATCTCGACCAGCACCCGGCCGTCCGGCAGCGCGTGGCCGGTGACCCGGACCCGGGTCTGCGGGCTGGAGAACGAGGTCGCGTTCTCCAGCAGCTCGGCGAGCAGGTGGACGAGGTCGTTGACGACTCGTCCGGCGACGTCGGCGGTGGGCACCGAGGCCAGTTCGATGCGCTCGTACTGCTCCACCTCGGAGGCCGCGGCGCGGAGCACGTCGACCAGCGGGACCGGGCGGGTCCACCGGCGGCCGGGGTCCTCACCCGCGAGGACCAGCAGGTTCTCGCCGTTACGGCGCATACGGGTGGCGAGGTGGTCCAGCTTGAAGAGGCTGGCCAGCTGGTCCGGGTCGGCCTCGCGGCTCTCCAGCTCGGAGATCATCGACAGCTGGCGCTGGATCAGGCCCTGGGAGCGGCGCGAGAGGTTGGTGAACATCGCGTTGATGTTGCCTCGCAGCAGCGCCTGCTCGGCGGCGAGACGGACGGCCTGGGCGTGCACCTGGTCGAACGCTCGGGCCACGTGGCCGATCTCGTCCGTGGTGTTGATGCCGATCGGTGCGACCGAGGTGTCCACGTCCTGCGGGTCCGACTCGGAGAGCGTGCGGACCAGTTCCGGCAGCCGGTTCTCGGCGACGTCCTCGGCCGCATGCTGCATCTTGCTCAGCGTGCGGACCATGGAGCGGGCCACGATCACGGCGCCGACGATGGCGACGAGCAGGACCAGGCCGATCAGCACCGCGTTGACGATCGCGTCGGTCTTCGCCGCGCTGCTCAGGCTGCTGGTCTGCGCGTTCAGGCCGAGGACCAGGACGTTCTCGGCCTGGCTCATCAGGCTGATCTGGGTGGTCGCCTCGGCGTCCCAGTCGGCGTACTGCGGGAGGTTCGGGTAGGCGGCGAAGCCTTCGGTGGACTGCAGGACGGTGGTGGTGAGTCGCGTCGCGTTCTTGACGTTGATGTTGTTGGCCCAGGTGGCGCTGAACGCCTGGGCCGCGGTGACACCGCCGCCGTAGAGGCGCTCGAAGGCCGTCTGGGCGCTCTGGGCGTCGGCGAAGGCGGCCGCGGCGTAGGCGCGGTCACCGACCTGCAGGGTCTGCGGGTTGGAGGCCAGTCCGGCGCTGATCACCGCGCGGATGATGGACTGGCTCTCCTTCCAGAGCGAGAACTCCTGCAGCGCACGGGTGCTCTGGATCAGCTGGGCGTTGCTGGAGGCCAGGGCGATGTCCTGGCTGAGCGTCAGCAGCGGCGTGATCAGCTTGTCGTAGGAGTTGACGGACTGAAGGATGTTGGTGCCGCCGCGGGAGAACGAGTTCGCCCGGATGTCACCGAGCCCCTGCAGGCTGCTGTTGATGCTGGTGATGTCGACGCCGTTGCCGGGCAGGGTGGCCGAGTCCAGGCTGTTGGTCAGCGTGGTGAAGTTGATCCGCCGGGTGGCGGTGATCTTCTGGGCCGCCTGGATCGCGTCCGCCGTCTTGTCGCCGGTGGCGGTGGAGATGCCGGCCGCGGTGTCGCGCTCGTTCTCCAGCGCGGTGGCGAGCAGGGTCGCGCTCTGCGCGATCCCACCCAGCTGGGAGGCCTTGGCGAGCTGCTGCTGGGTCTGCAGTGACGCCTGGATGCGGAAGCCACCCAGCACCATGGCCGCGATCACCGGGAGGATCAGCAGTGCGGTCAGCCTGGTCCGGATACGCCAGTTGCTCAGCGCATAGCGCTTGATGCCGGTGACCCGGGTCGGGGTGAGCCGCCCTATTCGGGCCTTCGCGGCGTCAGCGGTCCGCTGCCGGCTGCTGGTGGAACCGCCCTCTCGGCCCGGGTCGGCAGTCGGCGCCGTGGGCGCATGCTGCTGACGAACGGCTGCTTCGCGGTCCGCCGGGTCGCCCGGGCCGCCGCCACCCCTCTTGATACGTCCCTGCACTAGCGTCGCAACCTCTGGACCAGGCGCCCTGTCCACGCGTACGCGGAAGCAGGACGGTGTCGAGTTTCGGGCGGGCCCGGGTCCTGTTTCAGCAGACCCTGTTGTGTGCCCGTGCCGCCGTAGGAGTTGGGCCCCGGCGCTGGCAGTAGCGCAGTGGAGGGGCGGCCTCCGGCGGTCCGTGGAATTTCAGCACAGTGCCGCACCTGCAACAAGGGGCGACGCAGTGTAGCCACTTCGGTTACTCTCTGCGGCTTCCCCTTGACAGATTGTGGGTCGATCCCCCTGGAATACCGCACGTTTCGGACAGTAGCAGCATGCCGCGTGTTCGAACGGCATTACGCCCCGTGATGATTTTGTCCGGTCTGCCCCGTGATGTCTGTTTGTCTCAACAGGGCACAATGTCGTAACTGTCGGAACTCTGTGGGTTAGAAGTGAGCAAAATCACAGGAGTTGAGGTAGTGCGAAGCGGCTCCTGTGTGGAATGAGATCCTGATGCGCATCCGATCTTCCGCCCTTCTGCCCCTGTGAGGTAGTCCGCGTGTCCACCAAGACGACGATGAGCTTCCGTCCGACCGCAAACCCGCGCCGGACGACTCTCGCCTCCCTGCCCGTCGACGGCGCCCCTGCGCTCCGCAGCTCCGCGACCGAGCAGGCCGAACTGCCCCGCACGACCGCCAACCCGCGGCGCACCAACCTGATGGTCGCCCCGGCGCAGGCGGTCAAGGAGTCTGCGGTCAACGAGTGACAGGCGCGGCGCGCCGCCGAGGGCCCTGCCGGGTGGAAACCGGCAGGGCCCTCGGCGTATCGGCGGATAGGCTGGCGGCACCACCGTTCGCGAGCCCGAAGAGGACAGCAGCCACCGTGCGTATCGCCAGGTTTTCCAGTGAGGGGACCGTTTCCTTCGGTGTCGTCGAGGGGGACGCCACCCAGCCGGAGGCGCTGACCCTGCATGTGCTCTCCGGCCACCCCTTCGGCGACCTGCAGCCCACCGGCCAGGTCCTGCCGCTCAAGGACGTGCGGCTGCTGCCCCCGATGCTCCCCAACAAGATCGTCGCAGTGGGGCGCAACTACGCCGCCCACGCGGCGGAGCTCGGCAACGAGGTCCCCGAGGTTCCGCTCACCTTCTTCAAGCCCTCGACCGCCGTGATCGGCCCCACCGAGAACATCGCCTACCCGCCGTTCTCCTCCGACGTCCAGTACGAGGCCGAGCTGGCCGTGGTCATCGGCCGGATGTGCCGCGACGTGCCGCACGAGCGGGTCCCCGAGGTGGTCTTCGGCTACACCTGCGCCAACGACGTGACCGCGCGCGACGTCCAGCAGCGCGAGGGCCAGTGGGCCCGGGCCAAGGGCTTCGACACCTCCTGCCCGCTCGGCCCCTGGATCGAGACCGACCTCGACCCGGCCGACCTGGCGATCACCTGCACCGTCAACGGGGAGCTGCGCCAGGCCGGCCGCACCTCGCAGATGGTGCGCTCGGTCGCGGACCTCATCGTCCACATCACCGAGGCGATGACGCTGCTCCCCGGAGACGTCATCCTCACCGGCACCCCGGCGGGTGTCGGCCCCCTGAACGTCGGCGACGAGGTCGCCGTCTCCATCGAAGGCATCGGCACTCTCACCAACAAGGTGATCAAGCGTGGCTAACACCGCAAGCGAGCTCGACCCCACCGTCCGGGTCCGCTTCTGTCCCTCCCCGACCGGCAACCCTCACGTCGGCCTGGTCCGCACCGCCCTGTTCAACTGGGCCTTCGCCCGGCACAACGGCGGCACCCTGGTGTTCCGGATCGAGGACACCGACGCGGCCCGCGACTCGGAGGACTCCTACAACCAGCTGCTGGACGCCATGCGCTGGCTGGGCTTCGACTGGGACGAGGGGCCCGAGGTCGGCGGACCCTACGAGCCGTACCGGCAGTCGCAGCGGATGGACATCTACGCCGACGTCGCCGCCAAGCTGCTGGAGTCCGGCCACGCGTACCACTGCTACTGCTCCACCGAGGAGCTGGACGCCCGCCGTGAGGCCGCCCGCGCGGCCGGTCGGCCCTCCGGCTACGACGGCCACTGCCGCGGCCTGAGCGCCGAGCAGATCGCGGCCTACCAGGCGGAGGGGCGCAAGCCGATCGTCCGCTTCCGGATGCCCGACGCGCCGATCACCTTCACCGACCTGGTCCGCGGCGAGCTGACCTTCACCCCGGAGAACGTGCCGGACTACGGCATCGTCCGGGCCAACGGCGCGCCGCTCTACACCCTGGTCAACCCGGTGGACGACGCGCTGATGGGGATCACCCATGTGCTGCGCGGCGAGGACCTGCTCTCCTCCACCCCCCGGCAGATCGCGCTGTACGGGGCGCTGGCCGAGCTGGGCATCGCCACCGGGCCGACGCCGCAGTTCGGGCACCTGCCCTACGTCATGGGCGAGGGCAACAAGAAGCTGTCCAAGCGCGACCCGCAGGCCTCGCTCAACCTCTACCGCGAGCGCGGCTTCCTCCCCGAGGGGCTGCTCAACTACCTGGCGCTGCTGGGCTGGTCGCTGGCCGAGGACCGGGACCGCTTCTCCATGGCGGAGATGGTCGCCGCGTTCGACCTCGCCAAGGTGAACTCCAATCCGGCGCGGTTCGACCTCAAGAAGGCCGAGGCGATCAACGCCGAGCACCTGCGCGCCCTGGCGCCCGCCGAGTTCGTCCGACGGCTGATCCCCTTCCTCACCGCGGCGGGCCTGTTCGCCGCCGAGGGCCCGACCGACGCCCAGCTGGACCTGCTGATCGCGGCCGCCCCGCTGACCCAGGAGCGGATGGTCGTGCTCGGCGAGGTCGTCGGCATGCTCGGCTTCCTCTTCGTCGCCCCCGAGGACTTCGCCCTCGACCCGGCCGACGCCGAGAAGGTGCTCACCCCCGATGCCGCACCGGTGCTGCAGGCCAGCATCGACGCGCTGGAGGCGCTGGAGGGCTTCGACCCGGACGACATCCAGGCCGCCCTGCGCGCCGCCCTGGTCGACGGCCTGGGCATCAAGCCCAAGTTCGCCTTCACCCCGCTGCGGGTGGCCGTCACCGGCCGCCGGGTCTCGCCGCCGCTGTTCGAGTCGATGGAACTGCTGGGCCGGGAGGAGACCCTGCGCCGGCTGCGGGCCGCGCTGGAGCGCGCCCGGGGCTGATCCGGGTCCCGCCCCCGGCGGAGTGACCACCGCCGGGGGCAGGGCTTATCGATTTTGGTGCGATGCCCCCCATCGGGTAACGTTCTTCTTGTTGCGCCGCCCGGGAGGGACGGGGAGAGAACCAGAAACTCTCACCAAGATCACCTGGACAGCCAATGGGGTATGGTGTAATTGGCAGCACGAGTGATTCTGGTTCATTTAGTCTAGGTTCGAGTCCTGGTACCCCAGCGCAGTTCCCTTACGAGATCCGTTCTCGTGAGCCCCCGTTGTGTAGCGGCCTAGCACGCTGCCCTCTCACGGCAGTAGCGCCGGTTCGAATCCGGTCGGGGGTACGCACCACCAAGCAGAGAAGATCAAGCCCCCGTTGTGTAGCGGCCTAGCACGCTGCCCTCTCACGGCAGTAGCGCCGGTTCGAATCCGGTCGGGGGTACCAGATCCTCCACCCTCACCATCGGGTCGACCCCGTGCACCGGACAGGCTCCGGAAGGCTCCGGTCCCCGAGGCGACGAAGCAGGATCACCAAAGCTTGCCCCCGTTGTGTAGCGGCCTAGCACGCTGCCCTCTCACGGCAGTAGCGCCGGTTCGAATCCGGTCGGGGGTACATCACAGCAGGCCCCCGGCTCCGGTCGGGGGCCTGCTGCGTCGCTGGTGTGGATCATGCCGTTGGTCAGGTATTGTTCTCCCCGGAGTGTTCGTCGGGGAACGGTTGAACTCCCCTTGGGGTATGGTGTAATTGGCAGCACGAGTGATTCTGGTTCACTTAGTCTAGGTTCGAGTCCTGGTACCCCAGCAAGGCGACACCGAAGGCCCGAAAGGGCCATTTTTTGTATGCAGGCGAGTGTTATGCCTGCGAGCGCATTTGAGAGGCCGGCAGCGCGCATGGCTCAGGCGAAGAAGCAGAGCAGCAGAAAGGCCGCACGTCCGCTGCTGGCGATGCATCAGGTCAGTCGGCGGTACGGCGGCCGGGTCGCCCTCCAGCCGGTCAGCCTCAACCTCGCCGCCGGCGAGTGCGTCGCCCTGGTCGGCCACAACGGCTCGGGCAAGTCGACCATGCTGCGGCTGGCCGCCGGCCGGGACACCCCCACCAGCGGCACCGTGAAGCTCGACGGCGTCCCCATGGACGAGAACGACCCCCGGGTCCGCGCCAGGCTCGCGGTGGTCGGCGATGTCTCGGCCTGCTACCCGGATCTGACGGTGCGTGAGCACCTGGCCCTGGTGGCCGTGGCGCACGGGGTGGAGGAGCCGCTGCACTGGGTCGACCGGGCCCTCGCCGACCGCGGCCTGGCCGAGCACGCCGAGGCGCTGCCCGGTTCGCTCTCCTCCGGTCAGCTCCAGTCGCTGCTGCTGGCCTCCGCCCTGGTCCGCCCGCGCGACCTGCTGATCCTGGACGAGCCCGAGCAGCGGCTCGACCCCGGGGCCCGGCAGCGCCTGGCCGACCTGCTCAAGGCCGAGCTCGCCGACGGGGTCGCCGTCCTGCTCGCCACCCACCACCCCGACCTGGCGATGCATGTCGCCGACCGGGTACTGCTGCTGGAGGACGGGGCGCTGCTGGCCCAGGGCACTCCGGAGGCCGTCCTGCCGACGGCCTTCCCCGGCGCCGCCGCCGGGGGAGCGCGGTGAGCGTCGCCGACGGGGGCGTCGCGCCGGAGTCCGCCGAGGCCGAGTGGACGGACTGGACCGACGACACCATGGCCCTGCTGCGCGCGCTGCGCGCTCCGCACCGCCGTTCGCGGGCCGGCCAGATCGGCTACACCGTCTACGTCGGCCTGATGATCGTCCTCGCCTGGGGCGGGATGTTCTCGATCGGGGCCTTCGCCAACGCCTCGATGGGCACCGACTACACCGCCCACGGCGCCCAACTGCTCGCCGCGCTGCCCTCCGGGGTGTGCGCGCTGAGCCTCGGCCTGATCCTGGTGGTGGCCAGGGACGCGCTGTGGCGCGGCCCGGTGGTCGCCCCGCGGGCCACCGTGGACTGGCTGCTGGCGCAGCCGATGCGTCCGGGGCCGGTGCTGCGCCCGTGGTTCTGGACCTCCTGCGCCGTCGCCCTGGTCCCCGGTCTGCTGGCAGCGGCCGCGTCCGGGGTGGCCCTGGGGCTGATGGACCGGACCGGCTTCCTGCCCGCCTTCGGCTGGGCGCTGATCGGCGGGGTGTGCGTGCCGCTGGTGGCCACCTGCTGCGCCGTGGCGGTGGAGCGTTACGAGGCGGCGGCCCGGTTCGTCCGCAGGGCCACCCCGGTGGTCGCGGTGCTGGTGCTGCTGCTCGCCGTGCAGAGCGGCTTCGCCTGGAACGGGCACGGGTCCACGCTGCTGGAACGGATCGAGATGTGGTCAGGACCCTGGGGCTGGCCGGCGCTGGTCGGCCTCACCCCCACCACCGCGGCCATTCCCGGCGGCTGGGCGGCGCTGGTGCCGCTGCTGCTGCTGACCGCCGTCGCCATGGTGCTGGCCCACCGGGCCGCCCCGGCCATCCCGTTGAGCAGTCTGCGGCACCGGGCCCGGACCGCGGCCGGGGTCGCGGCGGCCCTGCGCACCGCCGAGCTGCGCTCGGCCCGGATGGTGCTGGCCCAGTCCGACCAGCGGGCGCACCGGGCCAGACTGCGGATCCCGCCGCCCACCCGGCCCTGGCTGGCCGTTCCCTGGCGTGACCTCACCGCCCTGCTGCGCGCGCCGTCACGGCTCGGTCGCGCCGTGTTCTTCTCGGCGCCGGCCATGCTGCTGCTGCCCGCGGCGGTGGCGGCGAGCGGCGCGGACCGGCTGCTGATCACTGCCTGCTCGGTGGCCTTCGGCTACCTGGCGGTGGCCCAACTCGCGGAACCGGCCCGGGTGGAGGCTGACGATCCGCGCCGGGCCGGCTGGTCGCCCTATCCGTACGGCGAGCTGATGCTGCGTCATGCGGTGGTTCCGGCGCTGGCGAGCGTGCTGCTGGCGGCGCTCGGCGCCGCGGTGGCCGTCCTCGCCGGAGCGGGCGCGGCCGTGTGGCTGGCGCCGGTCGCGGCCCTGCCGCTCACCGCGGCGGCGATGGTGAACGCCTGCCGCGGCCCCTCGCGGCAGGAGTTGATGTACTCGCCGAGCGGGATGGGCAGCATGGGCCCGTTCATCTTCCTGGCCTGGTACGCCGCGGGGCCGGTCACCCTGGTTCCGGCCCTCGCCCTGGTGTTCGGCCTCGGCCGGGGGCCCAGCGCCCCGCTGGCCGTCAGTTGGTGCCTGGTCTTCGCCGCGATCCTGCTCTACTGGGCCTACCAGCGGGCGCTCACGCTGTCGGGCCGGCATCGTCCGAAGGACTGAGCCCGGATCAAGGCGCAGATCAAGAATGGGACAAGAATTCGAGCGAAAACCCAGGCTTCTCCCTGGTCGCAAACAGGAATCACTTAACGTTCTTGTATGACAGCGACTGCCCCGGTGGGGAGCCGAATACCGACCCCCTCGCGGGCGGGTTCCCTGCGAGCCGCGATCCGGCCCGTCCCGCTCCACCCGCTCCGCGCCGCCGCCCCGGCCCTGCTCGGCTACTGCGCGGTCCGCGCGATCGGGCTGCTGGTGCTGCTGATCGTCGGGAAGCAGCAGCACAAGCCGGTACTGCAGCGGCTCGGCAGCCTCTGGGACGCGGGCTGGTACGTCCGCATCATCGAGCACGGGTACGGGTCGGCGAACGGCCTGATCGGCAGCCACGGGATCCCCTACAGCACCCGCGCCTTCTTCCCGCTGTTCCCCTGGCTGGGCGACGCGGTCAGGACGGTCCTCCCGGTGACCACCGGCACCGCGCTGGTCCTGGTCGCCTCGTTGAGCGGCCTGGGCGCGGCCTGGGGTGCCTACGCGGTGGCCGGGATGTGCCACGGGCAGCGAGCCGGTGTGGTCGCCGCTGTGCTCTGGGGGGTGCTGCCGCTGGCGGTGCTGGAGAACACGGCCTACTCGGAGGCGCTGTTCAGCTGCCTGGCGATCTGGACCCTGTACGCGGTGCTGAGCCGGCGCTGGCTGCTAGCCGGTCTGCTGTGCGTGCTGGCCGGCCTGAGCCGGCCCAGCGCGATGGCGCTGACCGCGGCGGTCGGCGTCGCCGCGGCGGTGGAGCTCTACCGCAGTCTGCGCGGGCGCGGTTCGGTGCGCTGGTGGCGGCCGCTGGCGGCCGCTCTGCTGGCCCCCCTCGGCTGGGTCGGCTACATCCTGTACGTGGGCTGGGCGGAGCACTCCTGGGGCGCGTACTTCCGGATCCAGCGGGCCTGGGGCTCCACCTTCGACGGCGGCGTGGGCACCGTGAAGTGGTTCGACCATGTGTTCCTCAGCCCCCGGGCGGCCGAGGGCATCCCGCTGGCGTACTCGGTGATGGCCCTCACCGTCTTCGGCTACCTGCTGCTCTTCGCGATCGCCCTGGCGCACCGGCAGCCGCTCGTGCTGTTGGTCTTCAGCGCGGGTCTGCTGGTCATCGACCTGGGCAACGCCTCGCTCTACCCGCCGCTGGCCCGCTTCCTGATGCCGGCCCTCCCGCTGCTGTTCCCGCTGGCGGTGTCGCTCTCCCGGCTACGGTCCAGGGTGACGCTGCTGCTGGTGCTCACCGCGGCGGCCCTGGTCTCGGGCCTGTACGGCGCCTTCGTGGTCTTCTACGGCGGGGCGCCGTCCTGACTCCGGCTGCGGCGTGTGCCTGGCTTGTCGCGCACGCTTTTCAGCAAGCAGAGCCCCGCGCCCCTAGGCGTCTGCAACTGGTTCAGTTGCACGTGCCAGGGGCGCGGGGAACTGCGCGACCAGCCACTTACGGACATCAAGCCCGCCGCAGCGCCTCAGTGAGCCGCCCCGCCGCCTCGATGATGGCCTGGGCGTGCAGCCGTCCGGGGTGACGGGACAGCCGCTCGATCGGTCCGGACACGGACACCGCGGCGACCACCCGGTTGGAGGGCCCCCGCACCGGCGCGGACACCGAGGCCACCCCGGGCTCGCGCTCGCCGATCGACTGGGCCCAGCCGCGCCGCCGCACCCCGGACAGCGCCGTCGCGGTGAACCGCGCGCCCTGCAGGCCGCGGTGCAGCCGCTCCGGCTCCTCCCAGGCCAGCAGCACCTGGGCCGCGGAGCCGGCCTTCATCGGCAGGGTGCTGCCGACCGGCACGGTGTCCCGCAGCCCGGACAGCCGCTCGGCCGCGGCCACGCAGATGCGCAGGTCACCCTGGCGGCGGTAGAGCTGGGCGCTTTCGCCGGTGACGTCGCGCAGATGCGTGAGCACCGGTCCCGCCGTCGCCAGCAGCCGGTCCTCACCCGCCGCCGCCGAGAGTTCTGAGAGTCGGGGGCCGAGAATGAAACGGCCCTGCATGTCACGGGTCACGAGTCGGTGGTGTTCCAACGCGACGGCCAGCCGGTGCGCGGTCGGCCGAGCCAGGCCGGTCGCGGCCACCAGTCCGGCCAGGGTTGCGGGGCCTGACTCCAGCGCGCTCAGCACCAGAGCAGCCTTGTCGAGAACGCCGACGCCACTAGAGTTGTCCATGCGCTGATATTGCAGTCTCAGATCGCGAGACGCAAGTTCAATTCTCTGGGATCTGCGCCACTCTTGAGAACAGCAGCCCCCAGGGCCTCTGCGGATGTACGGGGCACGAGGTGCGGGGCACGCAATGACAACACGTAGACCGACGATGCAGCCGGTCGGAGGGACAGTGATGGGACGCACACTCGCGGAGAAGGTCTGGGACGACCATGTCGTCAGGCGCGCCGAGGGCGAGCCGGACCTTCTCTTCATCGATCTGCACCTGCTCCACGAGGTGACCAGCCCGCAGGCGTTCGACGGGCTGCGGCTGGCCGGCCGGAAGGTCCGCCGCACCGACCTCACCATCGCCACCGAGGACCACAACACTCCCACGCTGGACATCGACAAGCCCATCGCCGACCCGGTCTCCCGGATCCAGCTGGAGACGCTGCGCGCCAACTGTGCGGAGTTCGGCGTCCGGCTGCACTCGCTGGGCGACGTCGAGCAGGGTGTGGTCCATGTCGTGGGGCCCCAGTTGGGTCTGACCCAGCCCGGCACCACGGTGGTCTGCGGCGACTCGCACACCTCCACCCACGGCGCTTTCGGGGCACTGGCGTTCGGTATCGGCACCAGCCAGGTCGAGCATGTGCTGGCCACCCAGACCCTGCCGCTGGCCCCCTTCAAGACCATGGCGATCACGGTCGAGGGCGAGCTGTCGGAGGGCGTGACCGCCAAGGACCTGATCCTGGCGGTGATCGCCAAGATCGGTACCGGCGGCGGGCAGGGCTACGTCCTGGAGTACCGCGGCTCGGCCATCCGCAGCCTCTCCATGGAGGCCCGGATGACCATCTGCAACATGTCCATCGAGGCCGGCGCCCGGGCGGGCATGATCGCCCCGGACGAGACCACCTACGCCTACCTGGAGGGCCGCGACCACGCCCCCAAGGGCGGCGACTGGGACGACGCGGTGGCCTACTGGAACACGCTGGCGACCGACGAGGACGCGGTGTTCGACGCCGAGGTCTTCATCGACGCCGCCGAGCTCACCCCCTTCGTCACCTGGGGCACCAACCCCGGCCAGGGCGCCCCGCTGAGCGCGAACGTGCCCGACCCGGCCTCCTACGAGGACCCGCAGGAGCGCATCGCCGCCGAGAACGCCCTGCGCTACATGGGCCTCACCGCCGGTACGCCGCTGCGCGAGGTCGCGGTGGACGCCGTCTTCGTCGGTTCCTGCACCAACGGCCGGATCGAGGACCTGCGCGCCGCCGCGGCCGTCGTCGAGGGCCGCAAGGTCGCCGACGGGGTACGGATGCTGGTCGTCCCCGGCTCGGTCCGGGTCGCCCTGCAGGCGATCGAGGAGGGCCTGGACAAGGTGTTCACCGCCGCCGGCGCCGAGTGGCGGCACGCGGGCTGTTCGATGTGCCTGGGCATGAACCCGGACCAGCTGGCCCCGGGCGAGCGCTGCGCCTCGACCTCCAACCGCAACTTCGAGGGCCGCCAGGGCAAGGGCGGACGGACCCACCTGGTCTCCCCGCAGGTGGCCGCCGCCACCGCCGTACTGGGCCACCTGGCCTCGCCGTCCGACCTGTCCGACGCCCAGCAGCTCGTGGAGGCCTGAGCACCATGGAGAAGTTCACCACCCACACCGGCCGGGCCGTCCCGCTGCGCCGCAGCAATGTCGACACCGACCAGATCATCCCGGCGCACTGGCTGAAGAAGGTCACCCGTACCGGTTTTGAGGACGGCCTGTTCGAGGCCTGGCGCAAGGACGACAGCTTCGTCCTCAACCAGCCGCAGTACGCCGGGGCCAGCATCCTGGTCGCCGGACCCGAGTTCGGCACCGGCTCGTCCCGCGAGCACGCCGTCTGGGCGCTGGAGAACTACGGCTTCCGGGCCGTCATCTCCTCCCGCTTCGCCGACATCTTCCGTGGCAACTCGCTGAAGAACGGCCTGCTGACGGTCATCCTCCCGCAGGAGACCGTGGAGCGGATCTGGGCCCTGATCGAGGCCGACCCGACCGCGGAGGTCACCGTCGACCTGGAGGCCCGCGAGGTGCGCGCCGAGGGCGTCACGGACTCCTTCGAACTGGACGAGAACGTCCGTTGGCGGCTGCTCAACGGCCTGGACGACATCAGCATCACGCTCCAGCAGGAGTCCGAGATCGCCGCGTTCGAGTCCGAGCGGCCCGCTTTCAAGCCGCGTACCCAGCCCGTCGGCTGAGCCCTCGTCACGGCCGTGCTCGCGGCCGTACGGCTGAAGTTTGATTGTTCGTCACAACGGCCCCCCGGGGCGGTCCAAGCGACCGAACCGGGGGGCCGTTGGCTTGCCGCCGGTGACTCTGTGTAAGGTCGAACTGAGGCTCCGGAAGGTGCAACTCCCCGCAGATGGCACAATCAGCACATGAGTCCGGCCGACCAACCCCCTCGCGACCCCGACCCGGGAGACGCGGAGGAGGCTGTCGAGGCCGAGCTCTACAGGCTTGTGGCCACGCGGCTGAAGGTGGCACACGCCCAGGTGCGTGCCCTGGACGTGTCGGAGCCCATCCGGGCCGCGCTGACCCGTTCGTTGCTCCTGGTAACCGAGGCGGCGAAGCGCGATCTCCCGGAAGCGGCACGGAGGTTGGCCAGTTTCACGGACGCGCTGGACAGTGGGGAGCTCCCGCTGCCGCCCGGGTCCTGAAAGCCGAATCCATTGCGACACAAGGGTGATTCGCAGGTTTGGTATTTGAATTGCCGCATATACATGCCTAACGTGCGAAAAGCCCGGATCGAAACAGAATCATCCGGGCACTGGTTTCCGAAGGGGAAGACGTGAACAAGGCGCAGCTTGTTGAAGCGGTGGCCGAGCAGCTGGGTGGCCGTCGGGCCGCCGCAGAAGCAGTGGACGCTGTGCTCGACACCATCGTCCGTGCGGTGACCGCGGGAGACCGCGTATCCGTCACCGGTTTCGGCACTTTCGAGAAGGTGGACCGCTCCGCGCGGTTCGCCCGCAACCCCCAGACCGGCGAGCGGGTCAAGGTCAAGAAGACCGCGGTGCCCCGCTTCCGTCCGGGTCAGGGCTTCAAGGACCTGGTCAGCGGCTCGAAGAAGCTTCCGAAGACCGGCCCGTCGGTCAAGAAGGCCCCCAAGGGCTCACTGACCCCGGGCAAGAGCGGGATGACGGCTCCGGCCGGCTCCCCGGCCGCGAAGAAGGCGGCGGCCAAGAAGACCACCGCTAAGAAGGCCACGGCGACGGTGAAGAAGGCAGCCGCGGTCAAGAAGACCACCGCTGCCGCAGCGGCCAAGAAGACCACGGCCGTGAAGGCGGCGGCCCCCGCGAAGAAGACGGCAGTCAAGAAGACCGCCGTCAAGAAGACCACCACCGCGGCGAAGAAGACCTCGGCGGCGTCCAAGGCCCCGGCGAAGAAGACGGTCACCGCCTCGGCGACCCGTCCGGCCGCCAAGAAGGCGACCACGGCCAAGAAGGCCGTCGCGGCGAAGAAGACGGCCGTCAAGGCCACCACGGCGAAGAAGGCTGTCGCCAGGAAGGCCCCCGCCAAGCGGGCCGTCAAGAAGGTCTGACCGCAGGCCGAGCAGGAGCAGTTGCAGTACCTGTAGGCGCTGGCCGACGGGCCGGGTGCCAGGGGACCATCCTCCTGGCGCCCGGCCCGTCCGTCGTTCCGCGGCGCCAGGAGATCTACAGCGTCAGAAGGTGTGCAGCGTCAGCAGGACCACGCGGCGGGCGTCGCCCTCGCCCTCGGTCTCGATCCTGACCCGCTGCCCCGGCCGGAGCAGCAGCAGCCCGCCCGCGTCGAACGCCGGGGCGTCGAACGCCAGCGGGGTGCCGTCGTCGAGCAGCACCGAACCGCTGTGGGTCTCGGCGGAGTACGTGAACGCGGTTGCCTGCATGGCCTCAGCCTAGATCAACCCGGTGACCGGCCAAGGCTGACCAGTGCCGCGAGCGCGGCCGTACGCGGCCCGGCGCCCAATGCCAGCGCCTCGCGGAGGTCGTCCAGGGTGTCCACGTCCCTGCGGACGGAGGGGACATCAGGGAGCGTCAGCTCGTGGGCGCCGGAGCGGGCGTGGCGCAGCCGGGAGCCGCCCTCGAAGCCCGGCCCCAGCGGTACCCCGGCGGCGGCCGCGAGCAGGGTGGTGCCGACGCCCTGGGCGTCGGCGAGGAAAGCCCGCCGCTGTCCGGCCGCGGCCCGCAGCACCCGGTCCAGCTCCGCCGGGCGCAGCGCGGGCAGATCGGCCGACAGCGCGGCGACCCGTCCCGCCCCGAACCGGCCGCGCGCCTCCTCCGCGCCGTGCGCCAACGCGGCGTTGAGCCCGGCCCGGGGGAGGTCCGGCAGCAGCTCCGCGCCCAGGACCGCCAGCGCCGCCCCGGCGACCGCGTCGTCCGAGACCACCAGCACCCGTGCCACCGACGGGCAGTCGAGTGCCGCCGCCACCGTGTCCTGGGCGAAGGCCATGGCGAGTTCGGGCCGCAGCGCCCCGGTGGCGTCGGCCAGCCTGCTCTTGGCGCGCGCCAGCGGCTTCAGCGGCACGACCAGGGTCCAGCGGAGGGGGCTCACAGCACGCCATTGTGCCCGGTCCCGGTAGCCGGCAAGGGGGGTGCCTCGACAGCCTGTCCGGCAGCGGGAGACACTTGTACGGTCAGGATCAGCGGAAACTGTGCAAGGAGGAGTGCGCGTGCCCGGCAGGAGTACGAAGGCGGCCCGTCGCAGATACGGATTCTGGTACCGCCTCGCAGCGGCCATCGGAAAGCCCCCGCTGTTCCTGCTGACCAAGCGCGACTGGAGCGGAATGGAGAATTTTCCGGAGACCGGGGGATTCATCACCGTGATCAACCACAACTCCTACCTGGACCCGCTGGTCTACGGCCACTACCAGTACGACTCCGGGCGCCCCGCGCGCTTCCTCGGCAAGGCCGGGGTGTTCAAGGTGCCGGTCATCGGCCGGATCCTGCACGGCGCCGGGCAGATCCCGGTGTACCGGGGCTCCGCCGACGCCGCCTACGCCTTCCGCGCCGCCGTCGAGGCCGTCGACAAGGGCGAGTGCGTGGCCTTCTACCCCGAGGGCACGCTGACCCGCGACCCGGACCTGTGGCCGATGACGGCCAAGACGGGTGCGGCCAGGGTCGCGCTGATGACCGGCGCCCCGGTCATCCCGGTGGCGCAGTGGGGCGCGCACGAGATCATTCCGCGCTATGCCAAGGGCGGCAAGGGCGATCGCAGGTTCCAGCCCTTCCCGCGGCACACCGTCCAGGTCACCGCGGGCCCCCCGGTGGACCTGAGTGCCTTTCAGGACAGGCCGATCACCGGCCCGGTGCTCCGCGAGGCCACCGAGGTGATCATGGATGCCATCACCGCGCTGCTGGAGCAGTTGCGCGACGAGAAGGCGCCCCCCGTACGCTACGACGTGCAGCGCGCCGCGACGGAGCAGCGCCGGGAGAGGGAGGCCGGTCGGTGACGACCCGTTGTGCCGTGTTTGGAACGGGGTCGTGGGGCACGGCTTTCGCGATGATCCTCGCCGACGCCGGCTGTGAGGTCTCGCTGTGGGGGCGCCGCCCCGAACTGACGGAGACCATCAACCGGACCCGCCACAACCCGGACTACTTCCCCGACCTGGAGCTTCCGCCGGGAGTCACCGCGACGAGCGACCCGGCCGAGGCCGCCGCCGGTGCGGAGTTCGCGGTGCTGGTGGTGCCGTCGCAGACGCTGCGGGCCAATCTGGAGGCCTGGTCGCCGGTGCTCGACCGGCGGACGGTGCTGGTCAGCATGATGAAGGGGGTCGAGCTCGGCAGCGGCAAGCTGATGAGCGAGGTCATCGCCGAGGTCACCGGCGCCGGTCCGGAGCGGATCGCGGTGGTGTCAGGACCCAACCTCGCCCCGGAGATCGTCCGCAGGCAGCCCGCGGCGAGCGTGGTGGCCTGCGAGGACGAGGAGGTCGCCAAGCGGCTCCAGGCGGCCTGCCAGACCGGCTACTTCCGCCCGTACACCAACACCGACGTGGTCGGCTGCGAGCTCGGCGGCGCGGTGAAGAACGTCATCGGCCTCGCGGTCGGCATCGCGGACGGCATGGGCCTGGGCGACAACACCAAGGCCTCGCTGATCACCCGCGGCCTGGCCGAGACCAGCCGGCTGGGCCTCGCGATGGGCGCGGACCCGTACACCTTCGCGGGGTTGGCGGGGATGGGCGACCTGGTCGCCACCTGCTCCTCGCCGCTGTCCCGCAACCACACCTTCGGCACCAACCTGGGCCGGGGGATGACCCTGCAGCAGACCATCGCGGCCACCAAGCAGACCGCGGAGGGGGTCACCTCCTGCGAGTCGGTGCTGGAGCTGGCCCGGCGGCACGGGGTGGACATGCCGATCACCGAGACCGTGGTGGACATCGTCCACGGCGGGAAACCCCCGCTGGTCGCCGTCAAGGAACTGATGTCCCGTTCGGCGAAGCCCGAGCGCCGCTGACGCGCCCCGGGAGGGTTCTAGGAGGGTGCCGAAGATCTAGGCCGGGCTCGCGACGCCCTGAGACTCCGCTGGCCGCGTTGTCTCCCCCACCCTTCGGGCGGGAGGTGCCCCCTGGTCACCCTTTACCAACCACGGTTGGCTCCCTCCTCCGCCTTGCCATCGAAGCCTCAGGACGCCGCTCCCTGATCCGGCCTAGATCTTCGGCACCCTCCTGGCGCGCAACCGTCAGGCCCGAACGGTAGTCTCCATGGGGATATGAGCACTGAGTCCTCCTCCCCAGTCCCGGCTGCCGACCCCGCGTTCGCCGCAGCCTCCGCCCGCAAGCCGCGTGTCGCGATCGTCTTCGGTGGTCGCAGCTCCGAGCACGCCGTTTCCACGATCACGGCGGGCAGCGTGCTGCGCGCCATCGACCGCGAGGCGTACCAGGTGCTGCCGATCGGCATCACCGCCGACGGCCGCTGGGCGCTGACCGCCGACGAGCCGGCCAGGATGGCCATCACCGACGGCCGGCTCCCCAGCGTCGACCAGGTGGCCGAGTCCGCCGAGGGACAGGTCACCCTGCCGGTCAACCCGGTGTCCAGGGGCGAGCTGGTCTACACCGAGCCGGGCGCCGTCCCCAAGGCACTGGGCGAGGTGGACGTGGTCCTCCCGCTGCTGCACGGCCCCTGGGGCGAGGACGGCACCGTCCAGGGCCTGCTGGAGCTCTCCGGGGTGCCCTATGTCGGGTCCGGCGTGCTGGCCAGCGCGGTGGGCATGGACAAGGAGTACACCAAGCGGCTGCTGCAGGCCTTCGGGCTGCCGGTCGGCCCGTACACCGTGGTCCGTCCGCGCGAGTGGGACGTCGAGGCCAACCGGCCCGCCGTCCGCGCCAGGATCGCGGAGTTGGGCTTCCCGGTGTTCGTGAAGCCGGCCAGGGCCGGCTCCAGCATGGGCATCACCAAGGTCTCCGACCCGGAGCAGCTGGACGCCGCGATGGCGGAGGCCCGCCGGCACGACCCCAAGCTGATCATCGAGGCCGGTCTGGTCGGCCGCGAACTGGAGTGCGGCGTCCTGGAGTTCGAGGACGGCCCGCGGGCCAGCCTGCCGGCCGAGGTGATGGTCGGCGAGGGCTACGACTTCTACGACTTCGAGGCCAAGTACATCGACTCCAGCGACGTGCAGATCCCCGCGGCGCTCACCGAGGACGAGACCGCGCGGCTGCAGGCGCTGGCCGTCGAGGTGTTCGAGGCGCTGTCCTGCGAGGGCCTGGCCCGGGTGGACGTCTTCCTGCTGGCGGACGGGACCTTCGTGGTCAACGAGATCAACACGATGCCGGGCTTCACCCCCATCTCCGCGTACCCACGCATGTGGGAGGCCTCCGGGGTGCCCTACCCGGAGCTGATCGACCGTCTGATCAAGGCGGCGCTGCGGCGGAGCACGGGTCTGCGGTAGCCGCGGCGTCTGCATGGTTGTTCGCGCAGTTCCCCGCGCCCCTGATAGGGGCGCGGGGAACTGCGCGACAAGCCGCTTACGGTCCGCAGACGCAATCTGAGCTCAGATACAGTTGAACTGCGCCCTGGCCGGATCCGAAGGATCGTTCGCCAGCACCGCCGACGCCAGTCCCCCCAGCGGCGACTGCTGCCCCGCGTAGGACGCGGGGACGTTCACCTCGACATAGGTCTTCTGGACGATCGTGGTGAACCGGTACCCGCCGCCCTGGGTCTGGCCGATCAGCCAGCACACCCCGTTGACGTCCTGCGCGTCGTGGTGGGCCAGATTCGGATCGTACTCGCTGGAGGCGGGGTCCAGGGCCCCCGGGGTGCCCACCCCGCACCGCAGCGTGATCGCCGGGTCACCCCAGGCCGCGGTGGTGGTCGAGGCCGGCGAGACGGGGCGGGACCGCTGCCCCAGCAGCGTCCCGGGCAGCGCCTTCACCAGCGCACCGCACCGCGCCCCCGCGCTGCCGCTCGGCGTCGGCGCGGCCACGTGCACGGCGCCGCTGCCCGAGCAGCCCGCCAGTAGCAGGGCCGCCGCGGGCAGCAGGACCGTCAGGGCGCGGCGGGGCGGGCGGTAGCTCACCCAGCGATGCTAGACCGGGCTACAGATTCACCACCGGGCAGGTCAGGGTTCGGGTGATGCCCTCGACCTGCTGGATCTGGGCGACGACCATGCGGCCCAGGTCGTCCATGGTCGGGGCTTCGGCTCGGACGATGACGTCATAGGGCCCGGTGACGTCCTCGGCCTGCAGCACGCCCGTGATAGCGGCTATCACCCCGGCTACTGCGGACGCTTTTCCTACTTCGGTCTGCACGAGGATGTAGGCGTGTACCACGGTGGACCTCCCGGCGGCTCTGCGCGGATCGTGCGAGTGGGATCGTGCGAGTGGGGATCGTGCGAGGGCTGTGGTTCCCCGCCAGCGGCCCGCTGAATCCCCGGCGGGGCCGCACGTTATCGCGCCCCCACCGCGAGGGGGAGGCGTGCGGCCGGAGTCGAGGGCGTACGCTGCGCGCGGGAGCATCACTCGGAGCCACAAGGGCCGGAAGGACACACATGCAGGGCACCGTCGGCGAGCTCGGCGAGTTCGGGCTGATCCGTGAGCTGACCGCGAGGCTGCCCCGGACCAGGGCCGTGGAACTCGGCCCCGGCGACGACGCCGCCGTGGTCGCGACCCCGGACGGACGGGTCGTCGCCAGCACCGACGTGCTGCTGGAGGGCCGGCACTTCCGGCGGGACTGGTCCACCGCCTACGACGTGGGCCGCAAGTCGGCCGCGCAGAACCTCGCCGACATCGCCGCCATGGGTGCCGCGCCCACCGCGCTGCTGCTGGGCCTGGTCGCCCCGGCCGAGCTCCCGGCCACCTGGGCGCTGGAGCTGATGGACGGCATCAGGGACGAGTGCCAGGTTGCCGGGGCCGCCGTGGTCGGCGGCGACGTGGTGCGCGGCGACACCATCATGGTGGCCATCACCGCCCTCGGCGACCTCCAGGGCCGCGCCGCGGTGACCCGCTCCGGCGCCCGCCCCGGCGACGTGGTGGCGGTGACCGGCTGGCTCGGCTGGTCCGCCGCGGGCTTCACCGTCCTCTCCCGCGGCTTCCGCTCCCCGCGCGCCTTCGTCGAGGCGCACCGCCGCCCGGAGCCCCCGTACCACGCGGGCCCCGCGGCGGCGCAGCTCGGCGCCACCTCGATGATCGACGTCAGCGACGGTCTGGTCGCCGACCTGGGACACGTGGCCGAGGCCAGCGGCGTCCACATCGACCTGCGGGCGGCCGGCTTCGACATCCCCGCGCAGATGGCCGACATCGGCCAGGCCGTCGGGGTCGACCCGCTGACCTGGGTGCTCTCCGGCGGCGAGGACCACGCCCTGGTCGCCACCTTCCCCCCGGACACTCACCTCCCCTCGCGCTGGCGCATCGTCGGCGAGGTCACCCGGCCGGCCGGGCTGTCCAAGACCGGCACCGTGACCGTGGACGGCGCCGTGTGGGACCGGGCCGGCGGCTGGGACCACTTCGGCGGCTGACCCACCGCGTGTCCGTGTGCGGACGAAGCGGCATGGAGCATCCGTTTCTGCATAGGCTTGATCCATGCGAATCGGTGTGCTGACCAGCGGCGGGGACTGTCCGGGACTCAATGCGGTGATCCGCTCGGTGGTGCACCGCGCGGTCGCCGACCACAAGGACACCGTCGTCGGCATCGAGGACGGCTTCCTGGGACTGATCGAGGGCCGCGGCCGTCCGCTGGCCCTGGACGACGTCCACGGCATCCTCACCCGCGGCGGCACCGTCCTCGGCTCGGCCCGGGTGGCCAGGGACCGGATGCGCGACGGTGTGGCCCGGGCCGCCGAGCTGGCCGAGGCGCTCGGCATCGACGCCCTGATCACCATCGGCGGCGAGGGCACCCTCACCGCCGCCCAGCTGTTCAGCGACGCCGGGCTGCCGGTCGTCGCCGTGCCCAAGACCATCGACAACGACATCGACGCCACCGACGTCACCTTCGGCCACGACACCGCCGTCCATGTCGCCACCGAGGCCATCGACCGGCTGAAGACCACGGCCGAATCACACCAACGGGTGATGGTGGTCGAACTGATGGGCAGGCACACCGGCTGGATCACCCTGCACGCCGGGATGGCCGGCGGCGCCCACGGCATCCTCATCCCGGAGCGGCCCTTCGACGTCGAGGAGGTCTGCCGGATGGTCGAGGAACGGTTCTCCCGGGGCAAGAAGTTCGCCATCGTGGCCGTCGCCGAGGGCGCCGCCCCGCAGCCCGGCACCATGCGCTTCGAGCACGGCGCGACCGACGCCTACGGCCACCAGACTTTCGGCGGCATCGGCACCCGGCTGGCCGGCGAGATCGCCCAGTGGCTCGGCAAGGAGTCCAAGCCGGTGATCCTGGGCCACGTTCAGCGCGGCGGCACCCCCACCGCCCAGGACCGGGTGCTCGCCACCCGCTTCGGCTGGCATGCCGTGGAGGCCGTCCACAAGGGCGCCTACGGCCAGATGACGGCGCTGCGCGGCACCGACATCCGGCTGGTCCCGATCGTGGACGCGGTGACCCGGCTGAAGACCGTCCCCGAGAGCCGCTGGTCGGAGGCAGAGGCGGTGCTCTAGCCGCCGCCGGATAGGTTGGTCCCATGTCGACACGTACTGCACCGCCGCGGGTGCTCACCGTCGCCGGATCCGACTCCGGGGGCGGCGCGGGCATCCAGGCCGATCTGAAGACCATGCTGGCGCTGGGCGTCCACGGCATGAGCGTGATCGCCGCCGTCACTGCGCAGAACTCGGTCGGGGTGCAGGGCTACTGGGAGCTCCCGGCGGAGGCGGTGCGGGCCCAGTTCCGCAGCGTGGTCGACGACATCGGCGTGCAGGCGGTGAAGACCGGGATGCTGGCCTCGGCCGAACTGGTGGCCACCGTCGCCGAACTGCTCGCGGGCGTGGACGCCCCGGTGGTGGTCGATCCGGTGGGCGTCTCCAAGCACGGCGACGCGCTGCTGGCCGACTCCGCGGTCTCGGTGCTGCGGGACCGGCTGCTGCCGGTGGCCACCGTCGCCACGCCCAACCTGCACGAAGTGGCGCAGCTCACAGGCATCGAGGTGAGCCGCGAGAGCGGGATGCCGGACGCGGCCCGGGCGCTTCAGGACCTCGGCCCGGTCTGGGCCCTGATCAAGGGCGGCCATCTGCAGGGCGAGGCCGCCGACCTGCTGCGCGGGCCGGACGGCGAGGAGCACTGGTTCCGTGCCGCCCGCTACGACAACCGGCACACCCACGGCACCGGCTGCACCCTGGCCAGCGCCATCGCCTCGGAGCTGGCCCTGGGCCTGGACGTGCCCGAGGCCGTGGCCGCCGCCAAGGAGTACGTCACCGGCGCCATCGCGGGCGGTTTCGCCCTGGGCGCGGGCATCGGCCCGGTCGACCACGGCTGGCGCTGGCGCTGACCCGCCGTCCGGCGCCGGACATGCGGCCGGACATGCAGAAGGCCGGCCCACCGTGAGGTGGACCGGCCTTCCGGAAGCCTGCAGGTGGCCGCGTCAGCGCGACACCTTGCCGGCCTTGATGCACGAGGTGCAGACGTTGAGCCGCTTCGGCGTCCGCCCAACCACAGCGCGTACCGTCTGGATGTTGGGGTTCCAACGACGACGGGTACGGCGGTGCGAGTGGGAGATGTTGTTGCCGAAGCCCGGCCCCTTGCCGCAGACGTCGCAGTTGGCAGCCACGGGAGTCACTCCAAAGACTTCAGATGCACTTACGTTGACAACCCCGGAGGCGCAGTGGCCGTGTGATGGCAGTGCCGTCTTGACGACTGCGCTGCTTACCCAGGGGTGGCCCGGAGGGATCCAGGCAACCGGAGCAGCATACATCGGCTCACTCCGTACAACGAAACTACCACGTGACCACCGAAGGCTCCGCATCGATGCCCCGTACCCCTGCGAACTGCGAGGCGGCGGGCGTCACGGAACGGAATCCGTCGGCTGAAGCCGAGTAATCTGCCTGCACACCCCTCGCGTACCCAAGGAGACACCACGGTGCTGGACACCCTCGACGCTCCCGCCGTGCGCACCTGGTGCCGACTGTCCCTCGCCGCGCTCGGGCAGGCCCGCGAGGAGATCGACGCGCTCAATGTGTACCCGGTTCCGGACGGGGACACCGGCACCAACCTCTACCTCACCGTGGAGTCCGCCGCCGAGGAGGTCGACGGGCTGTTCGGGGCCGGGGCCGAAGCCCCCTCGCTGGCGCAGGCGTTGAGGGCGATGGCGCACGGCGCCCTGCTGGGCGCCCGGGGCAACTCCGGGGTGATCGTCGCCCAACTCCTGCGCGGCATCGCCTCCGCCATCGGCGCCGGACCGGCCGACGGCCCCGCGCTGTCCCGGGCGCTGCGCCGCGCCGCCGACGCCGGCTACGAGGCGGTCGCCAAGCCGGTCGAGGGGACCGTGCTCACCGTCGCCGCCGCGGCCGCCGCAGCGGCCGAGGCCGCCGCGCTGGCGGATCCGCGGATCGCGCTGGCGGCCGTGGCCGAGGCCGCCTACGAGGCCTCCCGGATCGCGCTGTCCCGCACCCCGCTGCTGCTCGACGTACTGGCCCGGGCCGGCGTCGTGGACGCCGGCGGTCGCGGACTGGTCACCCTGCTCGGGGCGCTGGCCGACGCCGTGACCGGGCAGACGCCGATGGGCCCGCTCGCGCTGGCCGGGACCAGGGCCGCCGAACCGGTGCCGCACGGCGAACATCTCGCGGCCGAGGGCACCCCGGCCTTCGAGGTCATCTATCTGCTGGACGCCGAGGACTCCGCCCTGCCGCTGCTCAGGGAGGCGCTGGGGGCTCTGGGCGACTCGCTGGTCGTGGTCGGCGGTGACGGCCTGTGGAACGTCCACGTCCATGTGGACGACCCGGGGGCCGCCGTGGAGGCCGGCATAGCGGCGGGCCGGCCGCACCGGATCAGGATCACCCACTTCGCCTCGGCCGCCGCGACGGCCACCGCCGCCTCCCGTCCCGACGCCGACGCCCCGGCCGAGTCGCGGGGCGTCGTCAGCGTCGTCCACGGCGAGGGGCTGGCGGTGCTCTGCGCCGAATCCGGCGCGACCGTCCTGCACGCCGACCCCGACCGGGCGGCCTCCAGCACCGAACTGGCCGCCGCGGTCCGCCGGGCGCACGCCCGCGAGGTGGTGCTGCTGCTGAACGACACCGAACTCCGTGCCGCCGCCGGGGCCGCCGCCGAGCAGCTGCGCAAGGAGGGCGTGCGGGTCGCCGTCATCCCCACCCGCTCCGCGGTGCAGGGTCTCGCCGCGCTCGCCGTGCACGAGCCCTCCCGGCGCTTCGACGAGGACGTGGTCGCGATGACCTCGGCCGCCGGGGCCACTCGCTACGCCGAGATCCTCGTCGCCGAGGGCGAGTCCTGGACCATGGCCGGGGTCTGTCAGGCCGGGGACGTGCTCGGGCTGATCGACGGGGATGTCGCGGTGATCGGCTCCGCGACCGGGGAGACCGCGGCCGTGGTGCTGGACCGGATGCTCGCGGCCGGCGGTGAGATGGTCACGCTGATCCTCGGCGAGGGCACGGACGACGCCGTCGCCGACCACCTGGTGGCGCATGTGCGACGGGCCCACCCGGTCGTCGACACCGTGGTCTACCGGGGCGGTCAGCCGACGTCCCCGCTGCTCATCGGTGTCGAATGAGCTGTCATGTCAGTCCCGGGGTGTAGAGGTTGACGCGGAAGGGAGGTCGGCGACCGTGTCCACGCTCGACGAACCACTGAAGAAGCTGGTCGGCGGCAACAGCGCCAAGGCGCTCGCCGACAGCCTCGACCTGCACACCACCGGTGACCTGCTGCACCACTACCCGCGCCGCTACGTCGAGCGCGGCGAGCTCACCAGCCTGGACGAGCTGGAACTCGACGAGCACGTCACGGTGATGGCCAGGATCGAGAAGGCCGAGGTCATCCCGTTCAAGGGCCGCAAGGGCAACCGCCTGCAGGTCGTGGTCACCGACGGCCGGGGGCGGCTCACCCTCGCCTTCTTCAACCAGGCCCACCGGGTGCACGAGCTGCGCCCCGGACGCCAGGGCCTGTTCGCCGGCAAGGTCGGCGTCTTCAACCGGGTGCGCCAGCTGATCAACCCCGACTACCAGCTGATGGACGAGGAGGACCCCGAACGGGACCCGCAGCAGGCCGCGGCCTTCGCCGGGCGGCTGATCCCGGTCTACCCGGCCAGCACCAAGCTGCCCTCCTGGAAGGTTTCGCTGGCGGTCGACACCCTCCTCGGCGGCCTGGACTGGGAGGCCCTGGAGGACCCGCTGCCCGACTCGCTGCGGCTGCAGCGCGGGCTGCTGCCGCTGACCGACGCCCTCCGGCAGATCCACCGCCCCAGCAACCACGCCGAGCGCGTCGCCGCCCAGACCAGGCTGAAGTGGGACGAGGCCTTCGTCCTCCAGGTCGCCCTGGCACAACGCCGCGCCGCCGACTCGGCCCAGCCCGCCGTCCCCCGGGTGCCCGTCAAGGACGGCCTGCTGGACGCCTTCGACGCCCGGCTGCCGTTCACACTGACGGACGGTCAGCAGACGGTCTCCGCCGAGATCTTCGCGGAGCTGGCCACCGCCCACCCGATGCACCGGCTGCTCCAGGGTGAGGTCGGCAGCGGCAAGACCCTGGTGGGACTGCGGGCCATGCTCGCCGTGGTGGACACCGGCGGTCAGGCGGTGCTGCTGGCGCCCACCGAGGTGCTGGCGCAGCAGCACCACCGCTCCATCGTGGAGATGATGGGCGACCTCGCCGAGGGGGGAATGCTCGGCGGATCCGACCTGGGCACCAAGGTGGTGCTGCTCACCGGATCGATGGGGGTCCCGGCGCGGCGGCAGGCGATGCTGGACATGATCAGCGGGGACGCCGGGATCGTCATCGGCACCCACGCCCTGATCGAGGACAAGGTGCAGTTCCGCGACCTCGGCCTGGTGGTCGTGGACGAGCAGCACCGCTTCGGCGTCGAGCAGCGCGACGCGCTCCGCGCCAAGGCCGAACGTCCGCCGCACCTGCTGGTGATGACGGCCACCCCGATCCCGCGCACGGTGGCCATGACGGTCTTCGGCGATCTGGAGACCTCGGTCCTGGACCAGCTCCCGGCCGGGCGCTCGCCCATCGCCTCGCATGTGGTCCCGGCCCTGGAACGGCCCAACTTCCTGACCCGCGCCTGGGAGCGGATCCGCGAGGAGAGCGGCAAGGGCCACCAGGCCTACGTGGTCTGCCCCCGCATCGGCGACGCCGAGGACGACAAGAAGAAGCCGACTGCCGGCGATGACGACCGCCGCCCACCCCTCGCCGTCCTCGATGTCGCGACGGAACTCTCCAACGGCCCGCTGTCCGGGCTCCGCGTCGAGGTGCTGCACGGGCGGATGCAGCCCGACGCCAAGGACGACGTGATGCGCCGCTTCACGGCCGGCGAGGTCGACGTGCTGGTCGCGACCACCGTCATCGAGGTGGGCGTCAACGTCCCCAACGCCACCGTGATGGTCATCATGGACGCCGACCGCTTCGGAGTCTCCCAACTGCACCAGCTCCGCGGCCGGGTCGGACGCGGCTCCGCGCCCGGACTCTGCCTGCTGGTGAGCGAGATGCCGGGCGGCAGCCCGGCCCGGCAGCGGCTGGACGCGGTGGCCGGCACCCTGGACGGCTTCGAACTCTCCCGCATCGACCTGGAGCAGCGCCGCGAGGGCGACGTCCTGGGCGCGGCCCAGTCCGGAGTGAAGTCCTCGCTCCGGCTGCTCTCCGTCCTGGAGGACGAGGAGGTCATCTCGGAGGCCCGCGACGAGGCCGCCCGCCTGGTGGCCGACGACCCCGACCTGACCACCCGCCCAGCCCTCGCCGCCGCCCTCCGCGCCCTGGTGGACGACGACCGAGCGGAGTACCTGGAAAAAGGCTGAGCCCACATGCTGCCCCAGCCACGCACGCACCTGAGGGGCGCGGGGAACTGCGCGATCAACCACCCCCGACCCGCACTCGCCGCTTGCACAGAACCCCACGCCCCGGGGCGTTAGCGTGGTGCACAACGAACCCACCGCCGCACCAAAGGGACCCCGCAATGACCCGCGTAATCGCCGGCTCCGCCCGAGGCCGCCGCCTGGCCGTCCCGCCCGGCGAGGGCACCCGCCCGACCTCCGACCGCGCCCGCGAAGGTCTCTTCTCCACCTGGGAATCCCTCCGCGGCTCCCTCGCGGGCGCGCGCGTGGTCGACCTCTACGCCGGCTCCGGCGCCGTGGGCCTGGAGTCCCTCTCCCGCGGCGCAGCCGCATCCCTGCTGGTCGAGGGCGACCCGGCCGCCGTGAAGACCATCCTGGCCAATGTCCGCACCCTCTCCCTCTCCGGCGCCGAGGTCCGCTCAGGACAGGTCGAGAAGGTGCTCGCCGCCGGGGCCCCGACCCGCCCGTACGACGTGCTGTTCATGGACCCGCCCTACGCCGTCACCGACGGCGAGGTCCGCGAGATCCTGATCACACTCCGGACCGGGGGCTGGCTCGCCGAGGGCACCCTCGCCACCGTGGAGCGCGGCACCAGGGGCGGGGAGTTCGCGTGGCCCGAGGGCTTCACACCGCTCAGGGAGCGCCGCTACGGCGAGGCCACCCTCTGGTACGGTCGCGCCGCCGCCAGCGACGTCGGGAGCGAGTGAGACATGTCCGTGCAAGGGAAGACCATTGTCCGCCGTGCAGTCTGTCCGGGTTCCTTCGACCCGATCACCAACGGGCACCTGGACATCATCGAGCGGGCCTCGCGCCTCTACGACGTGGTCCACATCGCCGTGCTGATCAACAAGTCCAAGCAGGGACTGTTCACGGTGGAGGAGCGGATCCAGATGATCGAGGAGGTCTCCGCCGAGTACGGCAACGTGGTGGTGGAGTCCCACCACGGGCTGCTGGTCGACTACTGCCGCGACCGCAACATCCCGGCGATCGTGAAGGGCCTGCGCGCGGTCAGCGACTTCGACTACGAGCTGCAGATGGCCCAGATGAACATCGGACTCTCCGGTGTGGAGACCCTGTTCGTGCCGACCAGCCCGACCTACAGCTTCCTGTCCTCCTCTCTGGTCAAGGAAGTCGCCGCCTACGGAGGCGATGTCTCGCACCTGGTACCGGCACTGGTGCACCGCCGCCTGGTCGCCAGGATCGCCGAACGCAAGTGACGGGCAGTAGAGTTCCTACCTCCTGGTCCATCGCCTCCTGACTCCACTCCTCGGGGGGCGCCCCCCGCACCCCGAACAGGTGAGCTCAGGTGGACGTGCAGCAGAAGCTCGACGAGATCACCACGACGGTCGAGAACTCCCGGTCGATGCCCATGTCGGCGTCGATCGTGGTCAACAAGGCCGAACTGATCGCCATGCTGGCGGAACTGCGGGAGGCGCTGCCGACCGAGCTCGCGCAGGCGCAGCAGACCGTGCAGCAGGGCGACCAGGTGGTCGAGGAGGCCCGCCGCGAGGCGGAGCGGATCGTCAGGGAGGCGCAGGGGGAGCGCGCCAGGCTGATCTCCGGGACCGAGGTCGCCATGCGGGCCCAGGCCGAGGCGGACCGGATCCTGGCCGAGGCCAGGTCCGAGTCGGCGGAGGAGCGCCGCGAGGCCGACGACTACGTCGACAGCAAGCTGGCCAACTTCGAGGTGGTGCTCACCAAGACCCTCGGCGCCATCGGCCGCGGCAGGGCGAAGCTGCGCACCGGCGGCGCCCCGGTCGAGGGTGAGGACGGCGAGGAGTTCGAGCAGGACCAGTTCCGCTCGCCCAGCCCCGAGGTGGACGAGTACGTCGACGTGAAGCTCGCCGCGCTGGAGACCGCGCTGAGCAAGACCCTGGACGCGGTCGGCCGGGGCCGGGACAAGCTGCTCGGCAAGGCCCCGATCGACGAGCTGGGCGCCTACCTGGCCGCGGCCGACGAGGCCACCGGCGTCACCCAGGGCGCCGAGCGCCAGGCCGCGGTCGCCGCCGAGCTGGCCCAGGCCGGCCTGCTGCCGCCGGACCAGCAGTCCCAGCAGCAGTACGACCAGCAGCAGTTCGACCCGCAGCACCAGCAGCAGGCCGACCCGCAGTACTGGCAGCCGGTCGAGGTGGACGCCAACGGCTACCCCTACGCCCAGCCCGGGGTGTACCAGCAGGAGCAGCAGTACGACCCGTACGGCTACCAGCCCCAGGTCCCGCAGCAGCAGGCCCAGGAGTACGACCCGTACACCGGCTACGCGCCGCCCCAGCCCGAGCAGCAGTACGACGCCTACGGGCAGCCGGTGCCGCTGTACGTGCCGCAGCAGGCCGCCCCGCAGCAGGCCGGTCTGGACGAGACCAGCTTCTTCGACACCGGCTTCATCGACGTCAGCAAACTGCGCGAGCTCGGCGGCGGACAGCACCACTGAGCGCTCGGCGGCAGGCGCCCAACAGGTGGATTGGGACCTGGGGCCGTCCTCCGGTAGTCTGACCTCTCCGGCCTGTTCAGTGCCGGGGTATGTCGGCTGCCCCGAACGTCCCGTACGTTCGCGTGTGCAGCCGGTAGGCAGATCACCGCAGTCGTGGTTCACGACGTGCGCCGTAGAGAGCAGGAAACCCTGAACCGCCTCGACCACCGCGATCCGCTTGTGTTTGACACACATGAGCTGGGACGTCGGCCTGGGTCGATGCGCAAGGTTTCCCGTTCCCTCCCGGCGCCGGAGGGCCTCGGTATTGAGGTGATCGGCGTCCCCGTCGGTAGCACTGTCGAGCTGGACCTCCGACTGGAGTCGGTGGTCGAGGGCGTACTCGTCACGGGTACGGTCGAGGCGGATCTCAAGGGCGAGTGCGTGCGCTGCCTGGAGCCGATCGAGCAGGAGCTCGAAGCGGACTTCCAGGAGCTGTACTACTACCCCGAGTCCGCGGACCGTTTCGGTGGCGCGTCCAGGACCGCCGAGGACGACGACGAGGACGAAGAAGCTTCCCGACTCGAGGGCGACCTGTTCGACCTCGAGCCGGTGCTGCGTGACGCGGTGGTGCTCGCACTGCCGCTGCAGCCGGTGTGCCAGGAAGACTGCCTGGGCCTCTGCTCCGAATGCGGGGCGCGGCTCACGGACGACCCGGACCACCACCACGAGGCCGTCGACCCCCGGTGGGCGGCTCTGCAGGGACTCTCGGCTCTCGCATCTGAGGCCGGTAGCGAAGACAGCGGTACCCGTGAGGGTGCTGCCGAGAACCAGGAGAAGTAGCCGTGGCTGTTCCGAAGCGGAAGATGTCGCGCAGCAACACGCGCCACCGCCGTTCGCAGTGGAAGGCTGCGGTCCCCGCCCTGGTGGCTTGCGACCGCTGCCACGAGCCCAAGCTGGGCCACATCGCGTGCCCGAGCTGCGGTACGTACAACCGCCGTCAGGTCCTCTCGGTCTGATCGGCTGGTGACACACACGATGTCAGCGTCTGCGCTGCAACACGCCGACACCGGGTATGCCGTCCTGGAGGGGCGGCTCGGGTACCAACTCGAGCCGGCCCTCCTGGTACGTGCACTCACGCACCGCTCGTACGCGTACGAGAACGGTGGCCTGCCCACCAATGAGCGCCTGGAGTTCCTGGGCGACTCGGTGCTGGGCCTGGTGGTCACGGACACTCTGTACCGGATCCACCCCGACCTCCCGGAGGGGCAGCTCGCGAAGCTGCGCGCCGCGGTGGTCAACTCGCGTGCCCTCGCCGGAGTGGCCCGCGGCCTGGAGCTCGGCTCCTTCATCAGTCTCGGGCGCGGCGAAGAGGGCACCGGCGGACGCGACAAGTCCTCCATCCTCGCCGACACCCTTGAGGCGATCATCGGCGCGGTCTACCTGGACCAGGGCCTGCAGGCGGCCGACGAGCTCGTCCACCGCCTGTTCGACCCCCTGATCGAGGAGTCCTCCAACCTCGGCGCCGGACTCGACTGGAAGACCAGCCTGCAGGAGCTCACCGCCTCCGTCGGCATCGGCGTCCCCGAGTACGTGGTCTCCGAGTCCGGTCCCGACCACGAGAAGACCTTCATCGCCGCGGCCCGGGTCGCCGGCGACGACTACGGCACCGGCAGCGGCCGCTCCAAGAAGGAAGCGGAGCAGAAGGCCGCGCAGAACGCCTGGCACTCGATCCGCGAGAAGCACGGTCTGGCCGAGCCGCAGCCGGCTCCGGAGCAGACCGCGACCACTCCCGCGGACCCCTCCGCAGGTGCCTGAACTTCCCGAGGTCGAGGTGGTCCGCCGCGGCCTCGAACAGTGGGTCAGTGGACGAACCGTCAGCTCCGTCACGGTCCTCCACCCTCGCGCGGTGCGTCGGCACACCGCGGGCGCCGAGGACTTCGCCGCCCAGCTGGCCGGCCGGTCCCTCGGTCCGGCGCAGCGCCGCGGCAAGTACCTCTGGCTGCCCATGCCCGGCACCGGCAGCTCGCTGATCGGCCATCTCGGCATGAGCGGCCAACTGCTGATCCAGCCCGAGGCGGCCCCCGCCGAGACCCACCTCCGGGTCCGGATCCGGTTCGACGACGCGGTCGACACCGAGCTGCGCTTCGTCGACCAGCGCACCTTCGGCGGCCTCGCGGTCGAGGACGCCGACCCCAGCGACCCGGAAGCTGCGCCGCTGTCGCTGGCGCACATCGCCCGCGACCCGATGGACCCCCGCTTCGACGACAACGCCTTCCTCGCCGCGCTGCGGCGCCGCAGCTCCGGGGTGAAGCGCGCGCTGCTGGACCAGACCCTGATCAGCGGCGTCGGCAACATCTACGCCGACGAGGCGCTGTGGCGCGCGAAGCTGCACTACGAGCGCCCCGCCGACACCCTCTCCCGAGCCCAGGCGGCACTGCTGCTGGCCTCGGCCCGGGAGGTGATGGGAGCGGCCCTGGCGGTCGGCGGCACCAGCTTCGACAGCCTCTACGTCAACGTCAACGGCGAATCAGGCTACTTCGCCCGCACTCTGGACGCCTACGGCCGCGAGAACGAGCCCTGCAACCGCTGTGCGACGCCGATGCGCCGCGCCGCGTGGATGAACCGCTCCAGCTACTTCTGCCCCCGCTGCCAGCGGCTCCCCCGCCCACGGACCTGAGCTTCGCGCAGTTCCCCGCGCCCCTGGGGTGCTGCAACTGAACCGCCGTGGGTCAGTTGCACCTACATAGGGGCGCGGGGAACTGCGCGACCAGCCAATTACGGTCCGCAGCCGAGCATCCGTCAGCGACCACCCACACCGAAGTCGTACACCGTGCAGGAGCGATACTCCTCGCCCGGCCGCAAAACCGTCGACGGGTAGTCGCCGCGGTTGGGGGAGTCCGGGAAGTGCTGGGTCTCCAGTGCCACGCCCGAGTGCTGGCCGTAGCGGCGCCCGGACGGCCCGGTCAGGGTGGAGTCGAGGCCGTTGCCGGTGTAGACCTGGATGCCGGGTTCGGTGGTGGAGAGCGTCAGCACCCGCCCCGAGCCGGGGTGCCGCAGCACGGCGACCACCCGCGGAGCGTCCGTGCGGCCGCCGTCCAGGGCCCAGCAGTGGTCGTAGCCGCCGGCGATGGACACCTGCTCGTCGTCGTCGTGAATGCGCTCGCCCAGCGGCCGCGCTGTGCCGAAATCGAACGGCGTCCCGGCGACCGGTGCGGGAGCACCGGCCAGCGGTCGCAGCTCGCTGTCGACCGGCAGGTAGGCCGAGGCGACCAGGGCGAGCTCATGGTCGAGGACGGACTCGGAGCCCTCGCCGGCCAGGTTGAGATAGGTGTGGTTGGTCAGGTTGACCACGGTCGGGGCGCTGGTGGTGGCGCGGTAGTCGATGCGCAGCCGCCCGTCGGCGAGGCTGTAGCGCACCGTGGCCCACAGCGTCCCGGGGAAGCCCTGGTCGCCGTCGGGGCTGACCAGGGTGAGCTCGACGCCGCTGCCGCCGGGCACCTCGACCGGCTCGGCCGACCACAGCCGGGCGTCGAACCCCTCGTCGCCGCCGTGCAGGGCGTTGGGGCGCGGGGTGTCGCTGAGCGGCACCTGGTGGGTGCGGCCGTCCAGGGTGAAGCGGCCGTTCGCTATCCGGTTGCCGAAGCGGCCGATGGTGGCGCCGAAGAAGGGCGGCCGCTCCCGGAGGTAGCCGTCCAGGTCCGGGTGGCCGAGCACGACGGTCACCGCATCGGGGAGGTGCACGGTGTGCAGGACGGCGCCGTACTCCAGGACGCCGGCCGTGGTTCCGGTGCCGTCGGTGAGGATCCACCGGTGCACCGGGGTTCCGTCCGCGAGGGCACCGAAGTGTTCGCGTACGGGTGTGTGGGACTGGGCTGAGGACAGCAAGGGCAGAACTCCTGATCCGGTCTCGCGGCACCTGCCGTGAGGGGGCCGGGGTGCGCGAGCCCCACATTTTCACGCCGCGAACGGCCGCGTCCACGTCGTCCCGGGTTGTCCCCGGCCGCGGCAGCGGTCAGGCCGTCCCGAACGCCGCTGTGGCGTCGTCGTGCCGCTTGCCGCGGAAGCCGCCCTCGGGCATCGCCCGCTCGGCCTCGCGCACGGCGCGCACGGCGGCGGCCGGGCCCTGCTTCCCCACCAGGTCGAGGACGTCGCGCCAGCCCCAGCCGAAGCGCTCCACCAGCCGCGACACCCCGTCGCTGACCAGCAGGAAGCGGCGGATCTCCGGCAGCGGCAGGCTGATCGTCAGGGCCCGGTCGGCGGCAGCGGGTTCGGCTCCCGCCACCCAGAAACCGCCCTCGGCGTTGCGCAGCCGGCTGACCGATTCGCGGTCGTACGCGGGGAGGTGGTCCACCCGGTCGTCGGTGAGTTCGACCACCTCGCCGTCGCGGCGCTCCAGCACCACGGCCGCGTCCGCCAGCACCAGGCAGTCGAGCATCCCGTCGCGCTCCCGGGCGACGGCGACCGTCGCGGACGGGCTGTTGGGATTGGTCAGATCGCAGCCGGCGTGCAGCGCACGGGTGTTGAGGATCCCCTGGCGCAGTGCCGCGCGCAGCTCCAGCTCCGGTTCGGCTACCAGCACGGCGGCCAGCTGCGCCCCCAGCCGACCGGCCAGCCAGGCCACCCCGTGCACGCAGCCGTTGGGCAGTCCGCTGTCGGTGGCACCGTCCAGGACCACCGCGAAGCGCTCCGAGGCGATGACGAAGTCCTCGTTCGCGGCTGTGTCCGGACTCGCCTCGCTGGTGTGACTGATCTGCACCGTTCCTCCGTCAGCTGTCGCCCTGCGACCAGCCTGTCATGACGGAGAGCTAGAAGCCGAAGTCCTGGGTCCACCACGGGCCGCCGGTGGAGGAGTAGTACACCCCGACGCCGAGCGAGTGGTAGGCGCAGTTGAGGATGTTGGCGCGGTGCCCCGCACTGTTCATCCAGGCGGTCATCACATCCGCCGGGGTCTGCTGGCCCATGGCTATGTTCTCGCCGCCGAGGTTGGTGATGCCCAGCGCCGCGGCCCGGTCCCAGGGCGTCTTGCCGTCCGGGTCGGTGTGGTCGAAGAAGTTGCGGACGGCCATCTCGGCGCTGAAGTTCTGGGCCAGCACGGTGAGCGGCCCCGAGTAGCTGAGGGCGGTGCAGCCGTTGGCCGTGCGCTGGGCGTTGACCAGGGCCAGGACCTGGTCCTCGGCCGCGGTCATGGCCGTGGTCGCGCCGCCGGTGGCAGTGGTGACGGGGACCGAGGCCGAGGCACTGGCCGACACGGCGGCGCTGGCGGAGGCCGACGGCGGCGCCGAGGCGCTGGCGCTCGCGGAGGCCGAGGCGCTGGGGGAGGTCGACGCCGTGGCGGACGCGCTCGCCGAGGGGGCGCCGGTGCTCGGCGCGAGCGACGGTCGTGCCGTGTCCCGGGTGCTGGTCCCGCCCGATGCCCGGAAGGTGCTGCCGGCCGGTTTCGGGGTCCGGGCCGTCCCGATGGTGGCCACCGGCTTGGCACTGGCCGGATCCCCGGCCACGACCAGGCTCGCGGTCATCCCCGGCGGCAGCGGTAGTACCCCGCTGAACATCCCGCCTGCTCCCACGGCCAGCGCGGTGGCCGTGACGGCCAGCAGGCTGCGCGGCATCCGACTGCGTTGCTGCCGCCTGCGCGAGGGGCGCGACGGCGCTGACGGTGCGGCCCGGCGGTGTGACGTCGCCGCGTGCGAACCGCGCCGGTGCGAATGCGAAGCCGGCTCGGGGTCTTGCGTCTGAGATCCCTGCGCGTGACGGGGCATGTCAGGTGCCGTCCCTCTTCCTCGGCCCCCCGACCGGTAACTGGACTCGCGTTGCTGCTCACCCGAACGGGTGATGATGGGGAGCGTAGAGCATAGGGGTGCGTCGCGTGGGAAGTGCGCGTAGACGGCGATGGGAGAATGCTGCATATGAGTGAGGATGTCCGGATGACCGCGTGGGTGCGCGGCGCCGTTCAGCAGGTCGGGTTCCGCTGGTGGACCAGGTCCCGGGCGCTGGAGATCGGGCTCCTCGGATACGCCTCCAACCTGGGCGACGGCCGGGTCCAGGTGGTGGCCGAGGGCAGCCGGGAGGACTGCGGGCGACTGCTGGAACTGCTCCGGCACGGCGACACGCCCGGCAGGGTGGACGGGGTCACCGAGATATGGGGCAGCCCCGAGGGCGGCTACCTGGGCTTCGCCATCCGCTGAGTCCGCCGGATCCGCCGGCTCCCGGCGGCGGCCGGAAGGACGCACATGCCGTTGTCAATTGGTTGCGTTCACGGCCGGTCCGTGGTTGACTCCGCACCGAGCAGTGATCGACCGGCCACCGGTGGTCACTCGACCGCGCCACCCGCCCGCAGTGTGGGAAAACCACTGCCCCGGCGATGTGGTCGGCGTAGCACGCTGTGATCGTGTTGACCCTTTTCGCGTTTGGTGAGACGCTGGAAACCCGCGCACCCGCACGTACAGCCCAAGGCGTTCGGCCCCGTTCCGCCTTGCTAGGGCTGGCATCGAGTGCGTGATCCCAACCACGACCCCACCTTCATCGGTCGGTCACTCAGCGTGGAGGACCATCCATCATGGCAAAGGCGCTTCTCGGTTACGTCGGTGGCCCCGACCCCCGCGTGCTCTCCGAGATGCGACGTCTCCAGCAGCGTGTCCAGGACCTGGAATCCGAGCTTGTTCGGATGCAGGCCGAGAACGACGCGCTGTCTGCCGTCGCGGACCACGAGCAGCTGCTCCGCAGCATCGACGCAGCCCAGCCGGTGCCCGCCTACTCCTGATCCGATCGCCGGCCCGGGGTCCGCAACTCCCTGGTCCCGGTCGAACTGGTCCGGTCGAATCCGGCGGCACCGACTGACAGATAGTGCAAGGGACGCCCATCGTGGCGTCCCTTCGTCATTTCCACCCCTGTGTCCACCCCGTTGTGCTGTCCACCGCGTTGTGCCGTGCCCGTTGCTCCGTGTTCCTGAGATGCCCCCTGCCTGCGCAGGTGAAACCAACTGGCGCGTCCCCTGGTCGGCGCACTACTCCCGGATAGAGTTCCGCAAAGGCGTGGTTCTCCCGGCGGAAGGTTCAGGGCGTGCATCTCAAGAGCCTCACGCTGCGTGGCTTCAAGTCCTTCGCCTCGGCGACCACGCTCCGTTTTGAGCCCGGTATCACCTGCGTGGTCGGCCCGAACGGCTCCGGCAAGTCCAATGTCGTCGACGCGCTGTCCTGGGTGATGGGCGAGCAGGGCGCCAAGTCCCTGCGCGGCGGAAAGATGGAGGACGTCATCTTCGCCGGCACCAGCGGACGCACCCCGCTGGGCCGCGCCGAGGTCGCGCTGACCATCGACAACAGCGACGGCGCGCTGCCCATCGAGTACAGCGAGGTCACCATCTCGCGGACGCTGTTCCGCAACGGCGGCAGCGAGTACGCCATCAACGGCAGCACCTGCCGACTGCTGGACATCCAGGAACTGCTGTCCGACTCCGGCATCGGCCGTGAGATGCACGTCATCGTCGGCCAGGGCCAGCTGGACTCGGTGCTGCACGCCGATCCGATGGGTCGGCGCGCCTTCATCGAGGAGGCCGCCGGCGTCCTCAAGCACCGCAAGCGCAAGGAGAAGGCGCTGCGGAAGCTGGACGCGATGCAGGCCAACCTGACCCGGGTGCAGGACCTGGTCGGCGAGCTGCGGCGGCAGCTCAAGCCGCTCGGCCGGCAGGCCCAGATCGCCCGCAGGGCGGCGACCATCCAGGCCGATCTGCGCGACGCCAGGCTGCGGATACTCGCCGACGACCTGGTGACGCTGCGCAAGGCGGTCGAGGAGGAGGTCGCCGACGAGATGGCGCTGCGGCTGCGGCGCTCCGGGGTCGAGCAGGAGCTGACGGCGCTTCAGCAGCGGGAGGCGGTGCTGGAGGCGCAGGTCGCTCAGCTGGGCCCGCGGGTCGAGCAGTCCCAGCAGACCTGGTTCGAACTGTCCGCGCTGGCGGAGCGGGTCCGCGGCACGGTCGGGCTGGCCGAGGCCCGGGTCCGGCACGCGCGCAGCCAGCAGACCGAGGAGCGGCGCGGCCGGGATCCGGAGGAGATGGAGCGCGAGGCGGCCCGGATCCGTGAGGAGGAGGCCGAGCTCAAGGAGGCGCTGGAGGAGGCGTCCTACGCCCTCGCCGAGACGGTGGAGCGGCGCGGGGAGCTGGAACGGGAGCTGGCAGGGGAGGAGCAGCGGCTGCGCGCGGCCGCCCGGGCGCTGGCCGACCGCAGGGAGGGGCTGGCCCGGCTGCAGGGCAGGGTCGCCGCGGCGCGGTCACGCGCGGTCGGCGCGGGCGAGGAGATCGGCAGGCTCGCCGAGGCGAGGGACGGCGCCCGGGAGCGGGCGCAGGCCGCCGCTGAGGAGTACGAGCTGCTCAAGGCGCAGGTCGACGGGGTCGAGGCGGGCGACGCGGAGGCCGAGGCCCAGCTTGCCGAGGTGCGGACGGCCTTGGGCGAGGCGGAGGAGGCGCAGTCACGGGCCCGCGAGGAACTGGCCTCGGTGGAGCGGGAACGCGCCGGGCTGACGGCGCGTCGGGAGGCACTGGCGCTGGGCCTGCGCCGCAAGGACGGCAGCGGCGCGCTGCTGGCGGCGGGGGAGCGGGGCGCCGGCGACGGACTGGGCGGGGTGCTCGGTTCGGCGGCCTCGCTGCTGTCGGTGCGTCCGGGCGCGGAGGCGGCGGTCGCGGCGGCCCTGGGCCACGCGGCCGACGCGGTCGCGGTGGACGGCGTCGGCACGGCGGTGGAGGCGCTGCGCCTGCTGCGCAAGGAGGACGCGGGCCGGGCCGGCCTGCTGATCGCCTCCGGTGCAGCGGACGCCGGCGCCCTTCGTGAGGTCGGGGCCGGGCTGGCGGAGTGCGTCGACGGTCCGTCGGAGCTGGTCGGCGTCGTGCGCGAGTTGCTGCGCGGCTATGTGCTGGTCGCGGGTCTGGCGGAGGCCGAGGCGCTGGTCGGCTCCCGTCCCGGGGTGACGGCGGTGACCGCCGAGGGCGATCTGCTCGGACGGGGTTTCGCCTACGGAGGCTCCGCCGCCGCGCCGAGCCTGCTGGAGACCCAGGCCGCCGTGGACGAGGCGACCGCCGCGCTGGGAGAACTGTCGGGGCGACGGGAGGCGCTCGCGATCGCGCTGGAGCAGGCCACCGCGCGCCGCCGGGAACTGGCCGCCGAAGCGGAGGCGCTGACCGCCCGCCGCCGGGCCGCCGAGAAGGAGAAGTCCGCGGTGGCCCAGCAGCTGGGGCGGCTCGGAGGCCAGGCCCGCGGCGCGGCCGGCGAGGCCGAGCGGCTCGGCGCGGCGGCGGCGAAGGCCGAGGCGGCGCTGGAGCAGGCCGAGGCCGAGCTCGCCGAACTCAGCGAACGGCTGCTGACCGCCGAGGAGATCCCCGCCGACGAGGAGCCCGACACCGGCGAGCGGGACCGGCTCGCCGAGACCTCGGCGCAGTGCCGGCAGGCCGAGATGGAGGCCAGGCTCTCGGTCCGGACCCATGAGGAGCGGGTGCGCGGCCTCGCCGGCCGGGCCGACTCGCTGGACCGCGGCGCCCGCGCCGAGCGCGAGGCCCGGGCCCGCGCCGCCCAGCGGCAGCAGCGGCTGCGGGCGGAGGCGCTGGTCGCCACCGCTGTCGGCGACGGCGCCCGGCAACTGCTCACCGCCGTCGAGGCATCGCTGGCGACGGCGGCCCTGGAGAAGGAGCAGGCCGAGCGGGAGCGCACGGTCCACGACACCGAGCTGTCCCAGCAGCGGGTCCGCAGCCGCGAGCTCAAGGCCGAGCTGGACCGGCTGACCGACTCGGTCCACCGCGACGAGGTGCTGCGCGCGGAGAAGCGGCTGCGGATAGAGCAGCTGGAGGCCAAGGCGCTGGAGGAGCACGGCATCGAGGCCGACGGGCTGCTCGCCGAGTACGGCCCCGACCAGCTGGTGCCGCCGGCCGACGAGGCGGAGGGCGCGGAGCCCCGCCCTTACGACCGGGCCGAGCAGGAGAAGCGGCTGCGCGCCGCGGAGAAGGCGTACACCCAGCTCGGCAAGGTCAACCCGCTGGCGCTGGAGGAGTTCGCGGCGCTGGAGGAGCGGCACCAGTTCCTCAGCGAGCAGCTGGAGGACCTGAAGTCCACCCGTCGCGACCTGCTCACCGTGGTCAAGGAGGTGGACGAGCGGGTGGAGCAGGTGTTCACCGCCGCCTACCACGACACCGCGGCGCAGTTCGAGGGCGTGTTCTCGCGGCTGTTCCCCGGTGGCGAGGGCCGACTGGTCCTCACCGACCCCGACAACATGCTGACCACCGGCATCGAGGTGGAGGCCAGGCCGCCGGGGAAGAAGGTCAAGCGGCTCTCGCTGCTCTCCGGCGGCGAGCGCTCGCTCACCGCCGTCGCGCTGCTGGTCTCCATCTTCAAGGCCAGGCCCAGCCCGTTCTATGTGATGGACGAGGTCGAGGCGGCGCTGGACGAGACCAACCTGCGCCGGCTGATCGGCCTGATGGAGGAGCTGCGGGACAGCTCCCAGCTGATCGTGATCACCCATCAGAAGCTCACCATGGAGTGCGCCGACGCGCTCTACGGGGTGTCCATGCGCGGCGACGGCATCTCCCAGGTGATCAGCCAGCGGCTGCGGGACGAACCCAGGAAGCTCCCGCGCCGGGTACTGCCGGCCCAGCAGGGCGTCTGAGCGGTGGCTGGATATCGCACCCGGCTCCCGTGGAGCTGATGGTGCTGATGGGCCGCACCCGCGTTGGCCGTAGCACCGGAGAAAGACTTGGGTCACCTTTCCGTAATCGCCAGGTGACACTGTGACATCTTGGCTAGGGTGAAACAGCAACACCTTGGGGGCAAGGGGGTGTCGGCGCAGGGGCGGGGAACCGTCCGGGCGTCGGCGGGGGTCTGGTCGAATTCGCTTGCGCTGCATTCTCTGTGTGCGCGCTCGCGCGGGGGGATCCAGTACGGGGAGGGCAGCTGTCGCTGCCGTGCACCGCCATGCCCGGGGTCGAACTACGCCGGTATTCGCCGCGCACAGGGCGTCGGCATGGGGGAGGCACGGATGACACAGGTTTCAGCTGCGGCAGAGGTATCCACCGGGCCGCCCACAACGGATCGGGCCGCCACTCCGGTCTACGACTACGCCCGGTACAGCCATCTCGCGGGACCGGTGACCGAGCCGGCCGCCGACCGGCCCTACCGGGTCGAGTACCGCAGCCTGCTCAGCCGCACCGACAAGCGGATCAGGCTGTGGGTGATGATGCTGCTCGCCCCGCTGGCCGAGCTCGCGCTGCTGGTCTGGATGCTGCTGCCGCAGAACTGGTCCCAGCGCCCCTTCGACCCGCGCACCTGGCTCCGCGTCATGGACAAGGTGGTGCTCGGCACCATCGTGCTGATCGAGACCTTCCGACTGCTGCAGATCGTCTCCAACGTCCACGGCACCCTCTTCGCCCGCGACCCGGTGCCGGTGCGCCCGGAGACCGGCACCAGGGTCGCCTTCGTCACGGCCTGTGTGCCCGGCAAGGAACCCATCGCGATGGTCAGGACCACCCTGGCCGCGGCCCGCAGGATCCGGCACAGCGGCACGGTCGACGTCTGGCTGCTGGACGAGGGCGACCAGCCCGAGATGCGGGCGCTGTGCGAGGAGCTCGGCGTGCGGCACTTCTCCCGCAAGGGCGTCGAGCGCTGGAACCAGCGCAAGGGCCACTTCAGGGCCAGGACCAAGCACGGCAACTACAACAGCTGGCTGGACGCGCACGGCGCCGACTACGACTTCCTGGCCTGCGTCGACACCGACCACGTCCCGCACGGCAACTTCCTGGAGCGCACCCTCGGCTACTTCCGCGACCCCGACATCGCCTTCGTCGTCGGCCCGCAGGTGTACGGCAACTACGAGGCGCTGGTCACCAAGGCCGCGGAGAGCCAGCAGTTCCTCTTCCACGCGGTGGTCCAGCGGGCCGGCAACAAGTACTCCTCGCCGATGCTGGTCGGCACCAACAATGTGCTCCGGGTCGAGGCGCTGCGGCAGATCGGCGGCTTCCACGACTCCATCACCGAGGACATGGCCACCGGCATGGTCATGCACACCAAGCGCAATCCGGTCACCCGCCGCACGTGGAAGTCGGTCTACACCCCGGACGTGCTGGCGGTGGGCGAGGGCCCGTCCTCCTGGACCGACTTCTTCGCCCAGCAGCTGCGCTGGTCCCGCGGCACCTACGAGACCCTGCTCAAGCAGTTCTGGTGGCGGATGTTCCGGCTGAGCCCCGGGCGGCTGTTCAACTACCTGCTGATGCTGACCTTCTATCCCATGTCGGGGATCTCCTGCATCTTCGGCGGGATCAGCTCGGTGCTCTACCTGGTGTTCGGCGCCTCCGGGGTGAGCGTGTCCACGTCCACCTGGATGATGCTCTTCAGCGACGCGGTGCTGCTGCAGATCGGCCTCTACTCGGTCAACCGCAAGCACAACGTCAGCCCGCACGAGAAGGAGGGCTCCACCGGCATCGGCGGCATCGCCATGGGTGTGCTGGCCACCCCGGTGTACGCCAGCTCGCTGATCGCCGCGGTGCTCAGGATGCCGGGGCACTTCAAGGTCACGCCCAAGGGGGACTCGGCCAGCCCGGACCGGCTGTGGACCTTCCGGATCCACCTGCTCTGGGCGCTGGTCTTCGGGGGAGCGCTGGCCGCGTCCTTCGTCACCGGCAACGCCTATCCGGCGATGCGGATCTGGGCCGGCATCGCGCTGGTCTCCAGCCTGCTGCCGCTGGTCATCTGGCGCGCCGAGGTGGTCCGGGTGCGCCGTACCACCAGTACCACCAGTACCACCAGTACCGCTGTTCACATGTCCAGGGGGGACACACCGTGAATCGACCCATGTTCAAGACCTCGCTGAAAGCCAAGCGCCTGGCGCTGGGCAGCACGGTGGTGATGGCGGTGGCCGGCATGAACGCCCCGGCCGCCGTGGGCTTCGCCGGCGCCGAGTACCACCAGTACGTCATCTCCCAGCCCGGGTACAAGGCCCAGTACGGCTCGTGGAGCGTGCTCAAACTGCCCACCCGGTTCCGGGTGAACGCGATCCACGCCAGCCTGCTCCGCACCGGCAAGGTGCTGATCATCGCGGGCTCCGGCAACGACGCCAACAACTTCAAGGCCGGCACCTTCAAGACCCTGCTCTGGGACCCGGTCAAGGAGACCTACAAGCTCATCCCCACCCCGGCGGACATGTTCTGCAGCGGTCATGCCCAACTCCCGGACGGCAGCCTGCTGGTGGCCGGCGGCACGCTGCGGTACGAGCAGGTGGCGGGCACGGTGACCGTCCCCGGCGGCACCATGGAGGTGCGCAACGAGGACCCCAACAAGTCCCGTACCGTGCGCAAGGGCACCGTCTTCACCGCGCCCGACGGGCGTCAGTACAAGACCGACGACGCGGTGGTGCTCCCGGCCGCCGCCAAGTCCACGGTCAAGGACCCCAAGGCATACCGCGGCGTGCGCACCGTCGTCACGCCCTCGCAGCAGGCCGTCTGGGTGGACTCGCTGTCCCCGGGCACGACCGGGATCATCAAGACGATGACCCAGTTCCACGTCAAGGGCCTGACCGGCAACGACGGCCGCACCCTCTACGGGATGGCGAAGGCGATCAACCTGGGCGTCCAGAACTTCCAGGGCATCAAGCAGTCCTACGAGTTCAACCCGGACATCGAGCAGTACCAGCTGGTCCAGTCGATGGAGTACGCCCGCTGGTACCCGACCCTGGCGCCGACCGCGGACGGCAAGGTCATCGCGGTCTCCGGCCTCGACGGCACCGGGGTGATCCTCAACGGACAGAACGAGATCTTCGACCCCACGACCAAGACCTGGTCGGCCGGGCCCACCCGCTTCTTCGCCACCTACCCCGCGCTGTTCCTGACGGCGAGCAACAAGCTGTTCTACTCCGGCTCCAACGCCGGGTACGGCAACGCCGCCAAGGGCCGTACCCCCGGGCTGTGGGACCTGAAGACCAACACCTTCCAGGTGGTTCCCGGGCTCAAGGACCCGCAGTACACCGAGACCTCCTCCTCGCTGCTGCTGCCGCCGGCGCAGTCGCAGAAGGTGATGTTCCTCGGCGGCGGCGGGGCCGGTGAGTCCGCGAAGGGCACCGCCCGCACCGCGGTGGTCGACCTGACCAGGACGAACCCCAGCTGGACCACCGGACCCGACCTGCCGGCCGGGCAGACCCGCTACCTCAGCAGCGTGATCCTGCCGAACGACACCGTGCTCACCACCGGCGGCTCGCACGACTACCGCGGCAAGCACGGCAGCGACATCCTCAAGGCCAACATCTACCACCCCGACACCAACACCTTCTCCCCGGCCGCCGACCCGACCGTGGGCCGCGACTACCACAGCGAGGCCCTGCTGCTGCCGGACGGACGGGTCGTCACCATGGGCTCCAACCCGCTGTTCGGCAACAAGCAGGACGTCGGCGGCCAGTTCTTCGAACAGCGCATCGAGATCTACACCCCGGCGTACCTCTACCACGGCGCCCGTCCCTCGGTGACCGGCGGCCCGGCCGCGGTCTCCCGGGGGCAGAGCGCCGGCTTCACCGCGACCGTGCCCACCGCCGGGGGCATCGGCACCGCACGGCTGATGCGGCCCAGCTCGGTGACCCACGCCACCGACGTCCAGCAGCGCTCCATCGCCCTGGACGTCACCCGCACTCCCGGCGGCTTCACCACCACGATCCCCTCCAACGCCGGTCTGGTGCCCTCGGGCTGGTACATGCTCTTCATCACGGACCGCAACGGAACCCCTTCGGTGGCCCGTTGGATCCAGGTGAGGTAGCCCCGCCCGATCCCTGCAGGACAGGTACCAGAGGTCAGGACGTGCAATGAGCAATTCACGCACTGGTACGGCCCCCGCACCCCCCTCGAACGGCGCCGGGGGTGCGCGCGGACCGCGCCGACGGCTGCTGTTCGTGGTGCTCACCGCTGTCGTGGCGGTCGCGCTGCTGGTCACCTTTCTGGTGGCCCGTCAGTCGCCCGGTGGCTCCGGCACGCCCGCACCGAGCGCCGACGCGGCCGCCCCGGCCGGCTGGACCACGGTCTGGCGGGACGACTTCACCGGCGCCAAGGGCCAGTTGCCGTCCAGTCAGAACTGGCTGTTCGACCAGGGCCACGGCTACCAGGGCGGCGCGGCGAACTGGGGCACCAACGAGATCCAGTCCTACACCGGCGATCCCGCGAACGTCAGCCTCGACGGGCAGGGTGATCTCGCCATCACCCCGCTCCGGAACGCCGCCGGGCAGTGGACCTCGGCCAGGATCGAGAGCCGCCGCACCGACTTCCGGCCACCGGCCGGGGGCGTGCTGCGCTTCGAGTCACGGATCAAGCTGCCGGACGTGACCGGTGCCGCCGCCGCCGGGTACTGGCCGGCCTTCTGGGCGCTGGGCGCCGGGGAACGCACCGACGCCAACGCCTGGCCCGGGGTCGGCGAGCTGGACTTCCTGGAGAACGTCAACGGCGACAACCGGATCCACGGCACCTTCCACTGCGGGGTCGGACAGGGCGGCCCCTGCAACGAGAAGACCGGCCTCGGCGCGACGACCACCTGCCAGGGGTCGGCCTGCCAGGGCGTCTTCCACACCTACGCCCTCGAATGGGACCGCAGCACCAGCCCCGAGCAACTGCGCTGGTACGTCGACGACAGGCTCTACTGGACCGTCAGGTCCACCGACGTCGACGCCAGGACCTGGGCCGCGGCCACCACGGCGGGGGACTTCATCGTGCTCAACGTGGCCATGGGCGGCGACTTCCCCAACGGCGTCGCCGGCCGCACCACCCCCGACGGCGGCACCCGTCCGGGCGTCCCCATGCTGGTCGACTATGTGGCCGTCTACTCCCACCAGGGCGCTGCGGGCGGCGCGGCGACGGCCACGGCTGCCGCCGCCGGCACGGACGCGACCGGCCGGATCCAGGCGGCCAAGGCCACCAGCCACAGCGGTACGGCCGCCGTGCGGGGCAGCGCCCTGGCCTCGATCAGCCAGGGCGACTCGGTGGAGTTCGCCAAGCTCGACTTCGGCAGCGCCGCCCCGCTCTCCAAGGTCACCGCCGTCTTCTCGTCAGGCGTGCCCGCAGGTGCCAAGGGCAAGATCGAATTCCGGCTGGACAGCCCCACCAGTCCGACCTTCGGCAGCATCGACATCCCGTCGACCGGCGGCTGGCAGTCCTGGCAGACCCTCACCCAGGCCCTGCACACCCCGGCCTCCGGCGTGCACGACCTCTATCTCACCTTCGTCAGCGACCGGAAGACCCCGTTCCTGGACCTGGCCACCCTCTCCTTCAGCCGCTGAAGGCTGCTGGGGCGGTGTCCGTGCGCAGTTGGAGCCCGGTGGTGGTGGCGACCCCGGGGGCCTGACCGGCGTCGCCGGTGTTGGTGGTGCCCTGTGGCTCCAGCAGCATGATCCTGGTGCCGGGGTCGGCGACGGGACGGTGCCGCAGGCCGCGCGGCACGGTGAACACCTGGTGCGGGCCGAGCACGACCGGCTCCCTGCCCTCCAGTTCGATGGTCAGTCTCCCGGCCAGGACCAGGAAGAACTCGTCGGTCTCCGGATGGGCGTGCCAGACGAACGCGCCCTCCAGCTTCGCGATCTTGACGTCGTAGTCGTTGACGGTCGCGGCGATGTGCGGGGACCAGAGGTCGGGGATGGCGTCCAGGGCGGCGTCGAGGTCGGTCATGGGGGAGTACTCCTGGTTGCTGGTGACGGTTCAGGGGTTTTGCAGGCTCAGGGATGCAGCGGAAGGCCCTTGGTGCAGCGGTCGACCACGTTGCGGGGGCCGTGGACGGCGAGTCCGACCAGATCCAGCGCCTGCGGGTCGGCGGCGAGGACCGCGGCCCGGTTGTCGTCGTCGTTGCCGGTGCCGAACATGTCCGCGGTGTAGAGGGCGGTCGGCAGTTCCCGGGACAGCACGCGGCGGTGCACCTCGGCCAGCTGGCCGGAGTCGGCGGCGAAGACCAGCACCGGCTCCCGGAACAACGCCAGGTACTCGTGGCCGGCGCCGTCCTCGTAGGGCTTGCCCATGATCTGGTCCGAGGCGTGGGCGATTCCGGAGGCGAGGAAGGCGGTCACATTGAGGGCCTGCCAGGGAGCGAGGTCCTCGCGGACCACCAGGGCGATCTTGGTGTCGAAGCGCATGGGCCCACCCTGCGGTGCCGGGGTTCCCGGCGTCTTGGACGCTGGTGCGCGGCAGAATGGACGGGTGAGTGACGTGTCGATCGGCCATGGTGACTGGGTGAACTACTGGCGGGACGGGCAGCGGCCGCTGGAGGCCATGCACGCGCATCTGCGGGAGCACGTCTACCACCGCCACAGCCATGAGACGTACTCCTTCGGCGTGACCGAGGAGGGCGCGCAGACCTTCAGCTGCCGCGGCGGAGCCCACACCAGCGCCACCGGCCTGGTGATGACCTTCAACCCGGACGACCCGCACGACGGCCGCACCGCCGACGGGCTCGGGTTCACCTACCGCATCGTCCACATCGGCCCTGAGCTGGTGGGCGAGGTGCTGGCCGACGCGGCGGGGCGGGAAAGCGGACCGCTGCCGCTGTTCACCGAACCGGTCCTGGACGACGTCCGGGCCGCCCGCGCCATTCGCCGGCTGCACCACAGCCTCACCGGGCCCGCCGACGCCCTGGTGCGGGACGAGCGGCTGACCGAGGCCGTGCTGGCGCTGGTCGGCCACGGCGCCGGGCAGCGGATCAGTGTCGGCGCGGCCGGGGGAGCCCTGGCCCGGGCCCGCGCCCTGCTGGTCGAGGCGGGCCCGCGGCCGGTGTCGCCCGAGGAACTGGCCGCCGCGGCGGGCTGCAGTCGCTTCGCGCTCTACCGGGGCTTCCGGGCCGCCTACGGGCTCGCGCCCAGCGAGTACCAGCGGCAGCTGCGGCTGCGTGAGGCCCGACGGATGATCCTGCGCGGGGAGGGCCTGGCCGAGGTGGCGGCGGCGACCGGGTTCACCGACCAGAGCCATCTCAACCGCTGGTTCCTGCGCTGCTACGGACTCACCCCGGGAGCCTTCCGCGCGGGTGACCCGTCCGTCCGGTCGCCGAGCGCATAGGCGGTGGCCTGCAGTCCGTAGAGCTCGGCGTAGCGACCGCCGAGGGCCGTCAGCTCGCGGTGGTCCCCGGCTTCGACCAGCCGGCCCCGGTGCAGCACCAGGATCAGATCGGCTCCGGTGACGGTGGAGAAGCGGTGCGAGACGATCACGGTCACCGCTCCGGTCCGGGCGGCCAGCAGCCGGGCCCTGGCCATGTAGCGCTCGAAGATGGCCTGCTCGCTGGGGGCGTCCAGGGAGGCGGTGGGTTCGTCCAGGACGAACAGCAGCGGATCACGGCGCATCGAGGCGCGGGCCAGCGCGGCGCGCTGCCACTGCCCCTCGGAGAGCTCGACGCCGCCCAGCTCCACGCCGAGCTGGGTGTCCAGGCCGTCGGGCAGCCCGGCGACGATCCCGGCGGCGTCGGCGGCCGCGACCGCCTCGGCTATCCGCTCACGGTCCGTCAGAGCACCGATGTCGCCGAGGCCGACGGTGTCGGCGAAGGTGGTGCGGAACCGCCCGAAGTCCTGGAAGGCCGCGCTGGAACGGGCCCGCCAGCCCTCGGTGTCCAGCTCGGCCAGCTCGGTCCCGTCCACCAGGATGGAGCCGCTGTCGGCGCGGTAGAACTTCGCCAGCAGCTTGACCAGGGTGGTCTTGCCCGAGCCGTACTCGCCGACGACGGCCACCACCGAGCCAGCCGGCAGCCGTACGCTCAGCCGGTCCAGGGCGGGGCGGTCGGTGCCGGGGTAGGTGTAGACGACTTCGCTGAGGGTGATCCCGTCCCGGAGCAGCGAGGGGGCGGCCAGGCCGCCGGACGCCCTGGCCCGCACCCCGGCCGCGTAGTCGCGCAGCCACAGGTACTCCTCGATCACCTGCGACGAGCCGGCCGTCTCGGCGGTCGCGGCGACCACGGTCTGCAGACTGTCCTTGACGGTGGCCGCCACCGTGACGGTGAGCACCAGGTCGCCGATCGAGCCGCGGCCGTGCGCCGTCATCCAGGCCACCAGCGCCAGCGCCGCGACGAAGCCGGTGGAGAACAGCGTCCAGCCGCCGGCCTTCCACAGTGCGGCCCGGGCCCTGGCGCCGGCCCGCAGCGAGATCGCCCGGTTCCACTCCTCGGCCTGGCGGTCGATCAGCTCGGCAGCGGACCCGGCCGTCAGCACCTCCTTCGCCCCGGCCGGCTGCACCGCGAGCTCCAGCAGGTGCTGCTGCAGCCGGTACCCCTCGGCGGAGCCGGTGTCGGCGGCCCGGACCAGCCGCTGGCCCCGGTGGTCGGCCCAGGTCAGCCCGGCGGCCAGGGGCAGCAGCAGGAGCAGCCAGGGGCTGACCGTGCCGAGCAGCAGCAGGGTGACGCCCAGCCGCAGCACCCCGGCGAGGGTCATCAGCGCATGCCAGGGGGACTGGGCGAGGCGGGCGGTCCCGGTGACGACCAGGGAGAGCCGGTCCAGGAAGTCGCTGCGCTCCAGATGCTCCAGGCCCTCCAGCGCGGTGATCTCCCGGTGCACCTCGGGCCTGAGCACGGTCCGGCCGAGCCGGTCGGCGGTGGTGCTGGTGAGCTGGAGGGCGACGCCCGACAGCACATGGGTGTGCGCATAGGCCAGCGCGGCGCCGGCCGCGGCGGTCACGGCCGTGCCCGCCGCGCCGCGCACGGTGGCGTCCACGGCGGCCCGCAGGGTCAGCCCGGTCGCGGCCACCACCAGCACGGACGCGCCGACGGACGCCAGTGCGGCCAGGGTCAGGCCGGGCATCCGGCGCCAGGACAGCGCCATGAACTCCCGCCACAGCGCCGGGTACCTGCGGAACCGGTTCATTCGGCCGGTCATTCGGCTGCTCCTGCCGCGGCGAACCGCTCCGCCTGGATGGTGAAGAGGCCGGCGTAGCCGCCGCCCAGGGCCATCAGCTCGTCATGGGTGCCCGACTCGGTGATCCTTCCGCCGTCCAGCAGCACGATGCGGTCGGCCTGACGCACCGTCGACAGCCGGTGCGAGATCAGCACCACACTGGTGCGGCCCCGGTGCTCGGCCAGCCGCCGGAACACCTCGAACTCGGTGCGGACGTCCAGATGCGAGGTCGGCTCGTCCAGCACCAGCAGCTGCGCCCCGGTCCGCACGGCGTAGAGGGCGCGGGTGAGCACCAGCTGCTGCCACTGGCCGCCGGACAGGTCGACCCCGCCGCTCCTGGCCCGGGCCAGCGGGGTGTCCCAGCCGGCCGGCAGCCGCTCCAGGAGCGGCGTGAATCCCGCGTCGTCGGCCGCCGCGTCCAGTGCCGCGCAGTCGACCGGACGCAGCGTCACATTCTCGGCGGCGGACAGCTGGTAGCGGACGAAGTCCTGGAACACCACGGTCAACCGCTCGCGCCAGGCGGCGGTGCCGGCCGCGGTCAGCGGGACGCCGTCCGCGGTGATCCGGCCCGAGGACGGTCGGTAGAGGCCGGAGAGCAACTTGATCAGCGTGGACTTGCCGGCCCCGTTGAGGCCGACCACGGCCAGCAGCTCGCCCGGACGGATCTCCAGGTCGAGGCCGTCCAGCACGGTGCGTTCGCTGCCCGGGTAGTGGAAGCCGACCTGCTCGAAGCGGACCAGCGGGGGTTCCTCCGTGCGCGGGAGGTCCGGGCCGGTCTGCGGTACTGCCGCCAGCAGGTCCCGCACCTCCTCGAAGGAGCGGATCGCGTTCAGCGCGCCGGCGATCCGCAGCAGCTGCGAGCCGCTGCCGAGGGACTGGTAGAGCGCGTAGCCGGCCGCCAGCACCGCGGTCTGCACCGCCACCGTGGTGCGGCCGTGCACCGCGTCGAGGGTGACCGCGACATAGACGGGGCCAAGGCCTGCGCAGACCAGCAGCAGGGTGATCCACTCCCCGCGCAGCATCCGGTCGATGGAGGACCACAGCGGTTCGTTGGCGACGTCGATATGGTGCTGCATCCGCCGGACCAGCCAGTCGGAGAGGCCGAACACCCGGATGTCCTTGCCCTCGCTCGGCGACACCACGGCCCTGCGCCACATGTCCGCGTGCAGTTCCTCCTGGTCGGCGAAGCGCCAGGTGCCGTTGACCGCGCGCCCGGTCAGGTAGTGCCGCGCTCCGCAGCCGGCCGCGGTGAGCAGCAGCAGCGGCACGGTCCACCAGGCGTAGCCGGCCAGCACGGCGCAGGCGGCAGCGGCGCCGGCCAGCTGGGCCAGCTGCTGCATCGAGGCGAGCGCGCCCAGGCCGACGGTGCGGTCGGGACCGTGGTCGGGGTCGCCGATGGCGCCGCGCAGCAGGGTCTGCACCTCGGCGCTCTCCAGGCTGCCCACGGTGGGGCCGGCCAGGGCCAGCCGGGCGATCCGGGTCCGCTGCGCCCCGTCCACCCGCCAGCGCAGCAAATACCCCAGCGGCGCGGTCGCCGACTGCGCGAGGTAGCCGAGCAGCAGCACGGCCCCGAACAGCGCCAGCGGCAGCAGCGCGGCCCGGAAGACGCCGCTGCCCGACGCCCCGTCAACCCGTCCGACCAGCAGCCCCAGCACCGCCGCCGTCACCGCGGGGGCGACCGCGGTCAGCAGCTGGACGGCGGCCAGGGAGGCCACCACCGGTGTCCCGGCGGCGCGGACGGAGCGCAGCAGCAGGAGCCGGTGGCGCAGAGCGCCGTGTACGGATGAGGTTGGCATGACCGACATGATGCCGGTTGTGTTCACGCCGGTTCCGCCTGATGACATTCAGTGACAAAGGGCCCCGGTCGGGTGCTGTCCCTCCGACTTCGCACGTCTTCGCACAGCCGTACCCGATACTGGGAGGCGTCATGGAATACATCATCATCGCAGTAGTCATCGCCGTGGTGCTCCTCGGAGCGACCACCGGTCTCGTCGTCAACGGCAGGCGGCGCAAGCAGCTGCCGCCGCCGTCCACCCCGGCCCGGATCGGCGAGCCGCAGGTCGGCGAGGAGGCCGCGCCGCCGCGGGAGGCGCCGACCAGGACCGTCGAGGAGGTCCCGCTACCGGAGGCCGGCGCGGAGGCCGCTGCCCCGGAGGCCCCCGCCGTCCGCGAGCTGGACGTACCGGAGCCCACGGCCGGGCGCCTGGTCCGGCTGCGCTCCCGGCTGTCCCGCTCGCAGAACTCCATGGGCAAGGGCCTGCTGGCCCTGCTCTCCCGGGACCACCTCGACGAGGAGACCTGGGAGGAGATCGAGGAGGTCCTGCTCACCGCCGACGTGGGCGTCGCCCCCACCCAGGAGCTGGTGGAGCGGCTGCGCTCGCGGGTGAAGGTGCTCGGCACCCGCACCTCGGACGAGCTGCGCACCCTGCTCCGCGAGGAGCTGACCACCCTGGTCGACCCGACGCTGGACCGCACCCTGCACACCGCCCGGCACACCGAGGGGGACGCCCCGCGTCCCGCTGTGGTGCTGGTCGTCGGGGTCAACGGCGTCGGCAAGACCACCACCAGCGGCAAGCTGGCCCGGGTGCTGGTCGCGGACGGACGCACCGTGCTGCTCGGCGCCGCCGACACCTTCCGCGCCGCCGCCGCCGACCAGCTGCAGACCTGGGGCGAGCGCGTCGGCGCCCGTACCGTCCGCGGCCCCGAGGGCGGCGACCCGGCGTCGGTGGCCTTCGACGCCGTCAAGCAGGGCATCGCCGAGGGCGCGGACACCGTGCTGGTGGACACCGCCGGGCGGCTGCACACCAAGACCGGTCTGATGGACGAGCTCGGCAAGGTCAAGCGGGTGGTCGAGAAGCACGGCCCGGTGGACGAGGTGCTGCTGGTGCTGGACGCCACCACCGGCCAGAACGGACTGGTCCAGGCGAAGGTCTTCGCCGAGGTCGTGGACATCACCGGCATTGTGCTGACCAAGCTGGACGGCACCGCCAAGGGCGGCATCGTGATCGCGGTCCAGCGCCAGCTGGGCGTCCCGGTGAAGCTGATCGGCCTGGGCGAGGGCGCGGACGATCTGGCGCCGTTCGACCCGGCCGGCTTCGTGGACGCGCTCATCGGCTGAGCACTCTCTGACCCGAGCAGTGTGGCCGCCGCCCTTTCCGGGGTGGCGGCCACAGCCGTCAGTGCCGCCCGACCAGTTCCGCCACACCCCGGTGGCAGGCGTAGGCCAGGGTGCCCAGCAGCAGCCGGGCTTCCGGCGGCCGGGCCGTGGTGTCCAGCGAGGGCCGGCGCAGCCAGCGGGTCTGCGGGGTGGGCGGCGCCGGCACCGACGCGCCGGCGCCGTGGCAGACGAGGTCGAGGTCGGCGTCGTCCCATCCGGTCCGGTACAGCAGGTCGGGCAGCGCCTCGGCGGTGTGCGGCGCGACCAGGAACAGCGCTCGGGCCTGCGGGGTCAGCAGGACCGGCCCCGGTCTGACCCCCATCCGTTCGAGCCGGACCAGCGCCTGGTAGCCGGCCGCCTCGGGGACGTCGAGCGCGTCGAAGCGGAGCCCGGTGCGCAGCCGCAGCTCCGCGCCCGGGCGGCGCAGCCAGGCGTCGCGCAGTTCGGTGGGGCCGCTGCCGGGCGGCAGTACGACGGCACCGGCGTCGGCACCGGCGTCGGCATCGGTGCCGACGGCGGAGCCGGCGTCCGCCAGGGCCACGGTCCAGCCCCAGTGCAGGGTGTACTCGGCAGCGGTCTGGCACCGGGTGGCGCGGGAGCGTCCGCGCGGGCCGAGCGACCGTCCGTTGAAGATCGGGTTTCCGAACAGGCTGTCCAAGTCCACTCACCACCAACCAGAATCAGGTCCCGATGGTTACGCCGCGGGGCGCGGCAGGGCGTGCAGTTGTCGGTCGTGCGCCCTTTCCCGCGGCCGGAATCGCGGATCTGATTGCCGGTGTCCGGGGAATGGGGGATGGTCGTATCCGGGAGCGGAAGGCCTCCGAGATCCAGTGAAGCGCCTGGGGCAGAGCCGAAGTTCACCCGTAGGGGTGGCGAAGGGTGGCGTTTCTCCGGGCTTACTCGCCCGGATGGCGGAAACCGCGCTACGTTCGCTCCGCAGGCAGTCGACTTCCTGCCCGAGCGGTTATGCCAATGGCAATCATCGTGCGGGACAAGATCCCTGACTGACCGTTATATATTCGGTCGGGTGTTCGGGAAGTTCGTCAGAAGGTTCGACTGGCTGGCAGGAGCAGGCCTTGGGCGTCCCGAGCCATCGGGCCGTGAGGGGCACCACAGCGGGTGAGCCCGGGATGGGGGCGTTCCGGTGGGCGAGAAGCAACCCAACGAGCAGTTGACGACATGGTTCGTCCGAAGCGGTTGGTCCAAGGGCGAACTCGCCCGGCAGGTCAACCGGCGGGCCCGGCAGATCGGCGCCAGCCACATCAGCACCGACACCTCGCGGGTGCGGCGCTGGCTGGACGGCGAGAGTCCGCGCGAACCCATCCCGAAGATCCTCTCCGACCTCTTCTCGGAGCGGTTCGGCTCCCTGGTCGCGATCGAGGACCTGGGCCTCAAGGCGATCCCCAACCTCGCCCCCGGCTCCGGGGTGGACCTCCCCTGGAACGGCAGCCAGACCGTCCAGCTGATCTCCGACTACTCCCGCAGCGACCTGATGCTCAACCGCCGCGGATTCCTCGGCACCTCGCTCGCGCTCACCGCGGGCTCGGCCCTGATCGAACCCATGCAGCGCTGGCTCGCCCCCACCCCCAGCGGCATGCCCACGTCCGCCCTCACCGCCGCCCGCGACGGCCGCGCCCCCACCGGCAGGATCTCCGGGCCCGAACTCGCCCTGCTCGAGTCCACCGTGCGGATGTTCCGCGAGTGGGACGCCCAGAACGGCGGCGGCCTGCGCCGCAAGGCCGTGGTCGGCCAGCTGCACGAGGTCTGCGACCTGCTGCAGGAGACCTACCCGGCGGACACCACCCGCAGGCTGTTCCAGACCACCTCGCAACTGGCGCACCTGGCCGGCTGGATGTCCTACGACATCGGAATGCACCCCAGCGCGCAGAAGTACTACGTGCTGGCGCTGCACGCCGCCAAGGAGGCCGGCGACCGGCCCTTCGGTGCGCTGATCCTCTCCGACATGTGCCGGCAGATGATCCACCTCAACCGCAGCAGCGACGCCCTGGAGCTGATCCACCTCGCCCAGTACGGCAGCCGCGAATCCGCGACCCCGCGGCAGCAGGCCCTGCTGCACGCGATGGAGGCCCGCGCCTACGCCAATCTCGGCGAGGTCAACAAGTGCTACCGGGCGGCCCGGCTGGCCGAGGACTCCTTCGGCGACATCGCCACCACACCGTCCGAGGAGCCCGACTGGCTCACCTTCTTCTCCGAGGCCGAGCTCAACGCCGAGAACGCGCACTCCTACCGCGACCTCAGCTACCACGCCGGCCGCAGCGAGGTGTACGCGCTCCAGGCGCAGCCGGTGATGGAGCGCGCGGTCGAGCTGTTCTCGCAGGACGAGAAGCACCAGCGCTCCTACGCGCTGAACCTGATCGGCATGGCCAGCGTCCATCTGCTGCAGAAGGAGCCCGAGGCTGCCGCCTCCTCGGCGCAGCAGGCCGTGGACATCGCGACGCGGATCCGCTCGGAGCGGGTCAACACCCGGATCCGCAAGACCGCCGAGGCCGCGCTCGGCGAGTTCCGCGACGTCGGCGACGTGGTGCGGCTGCGCGACCGCATCGACACCGAGCTTCCCGAGTTCACCCGCCCGCAGGCCGTCTGACCCCCGGCCGCAGGCCGTCCGACCCGGGGACCGGTGCCGTCCGTCGGCCGACCGAACGTTTTCAGCCACCCGCCACCCGGCGGCAGTGACTCCGACCGCGGAAACCCCCCGCACTCGGCTCCCCCACGCCAGATCTGCACGGGGTTTCCGCGGTCGGTGATGTTGTGGGGCGCCAGCGTAGCGATGCGTGTGCGTCCCGGTTCTGGTGTTCACCGGGGTGTAACACTCTCGTGAGGTTCGTCACCCGCGCGAAACATGGTCACGCATCGGCCGAAACCGGTCTCCGTCAATCTCCTCAACAACAGCCGACGCCTCCGGGGGCACGGGACGGATACCCGGGGGACGGAGCGGCACAACAACCGAGGAGACGCCGATGCCTACCGGCTTCAGCGGCGGGGATACCGCTTTTGTACTCATAAGTTCGGCACTGGTCATGCTGATGACCCCGGGGCTTGCCTTCTTCTACGGCGGCATGGTCAGGGTCAAGAGCACACTGAACATGCTGATCATGAGCTTTATCGCACTGGGGATCGTCACGGTCCTCTGGGTGCTCTACGGCTTCACTCTCAGCTTCGGAACCGACTCATTCCACGGCCTCATCGGCGACTTCTCGATGCTGGGCATGCGGCACATCGGGATGAATGAACTGAGCGGGACCATCCCGGTCTACGCTCTGGCGGCCTTCCAGCTGATGTTCGCGGTCATCACCCCGGCTCTGATCAGCGGCGCGATCGCGGACCGGGCCAAGTTCTCGGCCTGGGCGCTGTTCCTGGCTCTGTGGGTCAGCGTTGTCTACTTCCCGGTCGCCCACTGGGTCTTCTACTTCAACAACGGCCAGGGCGGCTGGCTCGGGGACCGGCTGCACGTGCTGGACTTCGCGGGTGGTACCGCGGTCCACCTCAACGCCGGTATGGCCGGTCTCGCACTGTGCTTCGTGCTGGGCAAGCGCATCGGCTTCAAGAAGGACCCGATGCGTCCGCACAGCCTCCCGCTGGTGATGCTCGGCTCCGGTCTGCTGTGGTTCGGCTGGTTCGGCTTCAACGCCGGCTCCGCGCTGGCCGCCAACGGCCTGGCCGGTCTGGCCTTCATGAACACCCAGATCGCCACCGCCGCGGCCATGCTCGGCTGGCTGGCCTTCGAGAAGATCAAGCACGGCTCCTTCACCACCATGGGTGCCGCCTCCGGCGCGGTCGCCGGCCTGGTCGGGATCACCCCCGCCTGTGCCTACGTCAGCCCGCTCGGCGCGATCGCGCTGGGACTCATCGTCGGCGCTCTCTGCGCCTGGGCGATCAGCCTCAAGTACCGCTTCGGCTTCGACGACTCGCTTGACGTCGTCGGCGTCCACGCGGTCGGCGGCGCCACCGGCGCCCTGCTGATCGGTCTGCTCGCCACCGGTCACGGCGGCGCCACCTACTCCGGTCTGTTCTACGGCGGCGGCTTCACCCAGCTGGGCCGTCAGGCCCTGGGCGTGGTCGTGGTCGGTGTCTACTCCTTCGTCCTGGCCTACGTCATCGGCCTGGCGATCGACAAGACCATCGGGTTCCGGGTCTCCGAGGACGTCGAGGTCGCCGGCATCGACCAGGCCGAGCACGCCGAGTCCGCGTACGACTTCAGCGCGGTGGGCGCGGCACTGTCCAACGCCCTTGCGCCTTCGGCTCCGGCGACGGAGAGTGCGGACGAGGACGAGGCAGCCCCCGCAGGAACGAAGGTCGAGGCATGAAGCTCATCACCGCAGTGATCAAGCCGCACCGTTTGGACGACGTCAAGGAGGCCCTGCAGGCCTTCGGAGTCCACGGACTGACGGTCACCGAGGCCAGTGGCTACGGTCGGCAGCGCGGACACACCGAGGTCTACCGGGGCGCGGAGTACACCGTCGACCTGGTTCCCAAGGTGCGTGTCGAGGTCCTGGTCGAGGACGACGACGCCGAAGGCCTGATAGATGTGCTGGTCAAGGCGGCCCGAACCGGCAAGATCGGTGACGGCAAGGTCTGGAGCGTCCCGGTGGAGACCACCGTCCGGGTTCGCACCGGAGAACGCGGGCCTGACGCGCTGTAGGGAAACCTGCCGCGCTGCGGATCCGACAGCAACGACAATCTAGGCGCAACGACGAGACAACTCGCAAGGGCGGGGGAGTCGGGCTCAGGCCCGGCTTCCCCTTCCGGCGTTCATCTTCGCATCGCATCAGGGAGCACCGTTGACGGATCGGCAGCAGGCAACGCCCGGCCAGACCCCTACCGAACCGTCATCCCAGCCCTCAGCCGCGCCCGAGCCCAGCGGCTACGCGGCCCAGCGACTGCACCTGCTCCGCGAGGACGGCCGGACCGGCGCGGTGCGCCGCTCCGCGCTCTCCGAGCTCACCGACCGCTGGCTCTCCGGCCTGTTCTCCACCGCGGCCGACGGTATGACCGGTGTCGCGCTGGTTGCCGTCGGCGGCTACGGGCGGGGCGAACTGTCCCCGCGCAGCGACCTGGACCTGGTGCTGCTCCACGACGGCGGCGCCAAGTCCGGCGTCGCCGCGCTGGCCGAGCAGCTCTGGTACCCGGTCTGGGACAACGGCATCGCCCTGGACCACTCCGTCCGCGACCTCTCCACCGCCCGCAAGGTGGCCGCCGACGATCTCAAGGTGCAGCTCGGCCTGCTCGACGCCCGCCATGTCGCGGGGGACCCGGGTCTCACCGCCGCCCTGCGTTCTGCGATCCTCGCCGACTGGCGGGCCGGCGCCGCCAAGCGCCTGCCCGAACTGCATGAGATGTGTCGCGAACGCGCGGAACGCCACGGCGAGTTGGCCTTCCTGCTGGAACCCGACCTGAAGGAGGCCCGCGGCGGTCTGCGTGATCTGACCGCGCTCGACGCGGTGGCCGCCTCCTGGATCGCCGACGCCCCGCGCACCGGGCTCGCCGAGGCGGGGGCCAGACTCCGCGACGTCCGCGACACCCTGCACCTGGTCACCGGACGCGCCACCGACCGGCTCAGCCTCCAGGAACAGGACGCGGTCGCCCTGGACCTCGGCGTCCTGGACGCCGACATCCTGCTGCGCCAGGTCTACGAGGCGGCCCGCACCGTCGCCTACGCCTCCGACGTCACCTGGCGCGAGGTGGACCGGGTGCTGCGCTCCCGCAGCGGCAGCAAGATCCGGCGCACGGTCCGCTTCGGCTTCGGCTCCAACGCCCCCGCCGCCCGCGGCGCCGTCGAGCGCAGCCCGCTCGCCGAGGGCGTGGTCGAGCAGGACGGCGAGGCGGTGCTCGCCCACGCCGCGCGCCCGGCGACCGATCCGGCGCTGCCGCTGCGCGCCGCCGCCGCTGCCGCCCAGGCCGGCCTGCCACTGGCGCCCTCCACGGTGCGCCGACTGGCCGCGGAGACCCGGCCGCTGCCGGTGCCCTGGCCCGACGAGGCCAGGGACCAGCTGATCACCCTGCTCGGCGCGGGCGAGAGCGCCGTCCCGGTCTGGGAGGCGCTGGAGGCCGAGGGCCTGATCGCCCGGCTGCTGCCGGACTGGGACCGGGTCCGCTGCCGTCCGCAGCGCAACGCCGTGCACCGCTGGACGGTGGACCGGCACCTGGTGGAGACGGCGGTGCAGGCGGCCGCGCTCACCCGCCGGGTGGCGCGTCCGGACCTGCTGCTGGTCGCCGCGCTGCTGCACGACATCGGCAAGGGCTGGCCCGGCGACCACTCCGAGGCCGGCGAGGTGATCACCCGCGATGTCGCGGTGCGGCTGGGTTTCCCCAAGCAGGACGTGGAGACGCTGGCGCTGCTGGTCCGTCACCACCTGCTGCTGGTGGAGACCGCGACCCGGCGGGACCTGGACGATCCGGCCACCGTCGCCGCGATCACCTCCGTGGTCGGCAGCACCGGCGCGCTGGAGCTGCTGCACGCCCTCACCGAGGCGGACGCGCTGGCGACCGGGCCCGCGGCCTGGAGCAGCTGGCGGGCCACCCTGGTCGCCGATCTGGCCGAGCGGGCCGCGGCCGCCCTGGCCGGCGACGGCGGCCACCTGGACACGGCCCCCGAGCCCTCGGCCGAGGAGGAGCGGCTGGCCGTCGAGGCGGCCCGCACCAACGGCCCGGTGCTCTCCGTCCATGCGGAGGCCGAACACCCGTCGGACCCGAGTGCCGAGCCGATGGGGGTCACGCTGACCCTGGCCCTGCACGACCGTCCCGGCGTGCTGCCGACGGTGGCCGGGGTGCTGGCCCTGCACCGGCTGACGGTCCGTTCGGCCGCGATCCGCGAGCTCGACCCGATAGGAGCAGGCGCGGTCCTGGCCCTGACCTGGCAGGTGGCCGCGGAGTACGGGGAGGTCCCGGAGGCGGCCAGGCTGCGGGCGGACATCCGGCGCGCCCTGGACGGCGGCATGGACGTCACCCGCCGGCTGGCGGAGCGCGACGCGGCCGCGCCGCGGCGCCGCGGTATCGCCGCCCCGCCGCCCCGGGTGACCGTCGCCAAGGGCGGCTCGGCCAGCGCCACCGTGCTGGAGGTCCGCGCCCATGACGCCCCCGGCCTGCTGCACCGCATCGGCCGCGCCCTGGAGGACACCGGCGTACGGGTCCGCAACGCGCGGATCTCCACGCTCGGCGCGGACGCCGTCGACGCCTTCTACGTGACCGGCCCCGACGACCTGCCGCTGCCGCCGTCCCGCGCCGTCGAGGTGGCCCGCTCCGTGGAGCGCGCGCTGTCCTGACTGCCGTCCCGTGGTTCCGGGGCAGTCGGGCCCGGCAGCTCCGCCCGTGTGCCGATCCGGCGCGCGGGCGCCCCCGCCCAGATCTCGAACGGCCCGGTGGAGGAGGTGAGCACCGCGTTGGCGCCCACCACGGTGCCGCGGCCGACGGTGAGCACGCCCTTCTTGCACAGCACCTTGGCGCCGGAGCACAGCACCGCGCCGTCCTCGACCACCACCCGCTCCATCAGGCTCTGCTCCTGCGGGACCCAGGGGTCGGCCCGGCCGATGGTGACCCCGTTGTAGAGGGTCACCCCGGCGCCGAGGGTGGTGAACGGGTGCAACACCGTGCCGAAGCCGCGGTGGAACACGATCAGACCGGGGCCGACCTCGGCGGCGGCGGGCACCTCCATCCCGTACAGGGCGAGGACTTCCTGGACGGCGCGGCGCAGCAGCGGATGGCGGCGGCGCTGGATCAGTGCGGCGACGAGCGACATGTGTCCATGCTGCGCACTCCGGGGCGGCGGCGGAGGCTGGACGCGCCGCTGTCAGCCCATCGGATGATCCCCCGTATCCCCCCGAAGACCCGAGACCGCCGGCCGCTGCGGATCGGATCCCGTCGGCCGAGGCCGAGGAGTGCGCGCGGGCGGATACCCTGGGGGCGACGACTCCATCCGTTCCCGAGCCACGAGGACCCGCGACCGACGTGTTCGACACCCTTTCCGACCGCCTCGCAGCGACGTTCAAGAACCTCCGCGGCAAGGGACGACTGTCCGAGGCGGACATCGACGCCACCTGCCGTGAGATCCGCATCGCTCTGCTGGAGGCGGACGTCGCGCTGCCCGCGGTGCGCGCGTTCATCAAGCAGGTCAAGGAGCGAGCCCTCGGCGCCGAGGTCTCCGGTGCGCTGAATCCGGCCCAGCAGGTCATCAAGATCGTCAACGATGAGCTGGTCAACATCCTCGGCGGTGAGACCCGTCGGCTGCGCTACGCCAAGACCGGCCCGACCGTGATCATGCTCGCGGGTCTCCAGGGCGCCGGTAAGACCACCCTGGCCGGAAAGCTGGGCTACTGGCTCAAGGAGCAGAAGCACACCCCGCTGCTGGTCGCCTGCGACCTGCAGCGCCCGAACGCGGTCACCCAGCTGAGCGTGGTCGCCGAGCGGGCCGGCGTCGCGATCTACGCACCCGAGCCGGGCAACGGCGTCGGCGACCCGGTCAAGGTCGCCAAGGACTCCATCGAGTACGCCAAGCAGAAGCAGTACGACGTGGTCGTCGTCGACACCGCCGGCCGCCTGGGCATCGACGCCGAGCTGATGCAGCAGGCCGCGGACATCCGCGCCGCGGTCAACCCGGACGAGGTCCTCTTCGTCGTCGACGCCATGATCGGCCAGGACGCGGTCACCACCGCCCAGGCCTTCCTCGAGGGCGTCGACTTCACCGGCGTGGTGCTCTCCAAGCTGGACGGCGACGCCCGGGGCGGCGCGGCGCTGTCGGTGGCGCACCTCACCGGTCGTCAGATCATGTTCGCCTCCAACGGCGAGAAGCTGACCGACTTCGACGCCTTCCACCCCGACCGGATGGCCTCGCGCATCCTCGGCATGGGCGACATCCTCAGCCTGATCGAGACCGCCGAGAAGACCTTCAGCCAGGACGAGGCCGCCAAGATGGCCTCCAAGCTGGCCAGCAAGGGCGGCAAGGAGTTCGGCCTCGGCGACTTCCTCTCCCAGCTGGAGCAGGTCTCCAAGATGGGCTCGCTGTCCAAGCTGCTCGGGATGATGCCCGGCATGGGGCAGATGCGCGAGCAGATCGCCAACATCGACGACCGGGACGTGGCCCGGGTCGGTGCGATCATCAAGTCGATGACCCCGGCCGAGCGGGACGACCCCAAGGTGATCAACGGCTCCCGCCGGGCCCGTATCGCCAAGGGCTCCGGAGTGCATGTCTCCGAGGTCAGCAGCCTGGTGGAGCGTTTCTTCGAGGCCCGCAAGATGATGTCGGCGATGGCCGGCGGCAAGGGCATCCCCGGGATGCCGGGCATGCCCGGCATGGGCGGCGGTGGTGCCCGCAAGGCCAAGCAGCAGAAGCAGGCCAAGGGGAAGCGCCAGTCCGGCAACCCGCTGAAGCGAGCGGCGGACCAGAAGGCCGCTCTCGAGCGCCGCGAGGCAGGCGACGCGTTCGGGATCGATGCGAGCCCGCAGAACTTCGAACTCCCGAAGGAGTTCAAGGACCTCCTGCCGCCGCAGTAGCCACCAGGGGGCCGGTGACCCGGCCCCCTGTGACAGCTCCGCATCGGCGGAAAAGGGCGCAACCGTCGCGTGTGGATCAACGATAATGCGGCTATGCGAGTTGCGATCCGTCCCCCGAAACTGTCCGACGCGGCCGTCTACGCCGCGGCCGTCCGCCGCTCCGCCGAGCACGTCGGCCGGTGGAACCCGGTCGAGCCGGACGGCCTGGTGGACCTGGTGCGCCGTCAGGGGGAGACGCTCCGTACCTTCCTCTTCTTCGACACCGAGGACGGCGGTCTGGCCGGCAGCTGCAATGTCGCCAACATCGTCAAGGGCCGCTTCTGCAACGCGAGCCTCGGCTACAACGCCTATCTCCCCTACAACGGCAGCGGCCGGACCACCGAGGGGATGCGGCTGGTGGTGGACCGCTGCTTCGCCCCGGAGAACGCCGGCGGGCTGGGCCTGCACCGGCTGGAGATCAACGTCCAGCCCGAGAACGAGCCCTCGATCCGGATGGCCAAGCGCCTCGGCTTCCGCCACGAGGGCTACACCCCGCGGATGCTCTTCCTCCAGGACGCCTGGCGCGACCACGAGCGCTTCGCGTTGACCGCCGAGGAGTGGCCCGGTATCTGACGGGGGATCAGCGGGCGTGAGCGGTGGTGGCCCACCGGATACCATCCCCCGCCTCCCCGAACCCGCGTAGCGGGTATCAGGGGCGCGAGGAACTGCGCGACCAGCCACGCACTACCCGCACGCTCCGACGCACCGCCCCCGAGTGGCTACCGCACCCGCTCCGCCAACGTGTACCGAAAAACGTTCAACATCCGCACCGACCCGTCCCCCCGCCGATACGGATGCAGCGCCTCCGTCACCTCCTTCTCCACCTGCCGCAGCCCGGAGTACTCCGCCGCCGCGTCGAACACACCCATCGACAGCAGCCCCCGCACCGCGCTCTCCAGGTCCGGATACGCGAACGGGCACAGCACCCGCCCGCCGCCGCCCAGGCGCAACCCGGCCCGCGCGACCATCCGCTCCACCGCGCCCGGCTCGCTGAGCGCGAACGGCGCGTACGGCGCCCGCCGCAGCGGATCGGCCAGCCGCCGGGCCACCCGCAGGACCCCCGCGCTCTCGCACCGCTCCGGCGGACCCCAGGTGGCCAGTGCCACATGCCCCCCGGGCAGGGTGAGCCGGGCCGCGTCACGGACCAGGGCCAGCGGATCGGCCGTGCAGGAGAGGTGCTCGAAGGCCGTCACCAGGGAGTGCGCCGGGGGCTTCGCCCCGAGGCCGCCCTCCGGGGCGAGCTCCCGGTAGACATCGCTCATCACCCGCAGCGAACGGTCCTGGGCCAGCGACCGCAACTCGGCCTCCGGTTCCAGGCCGACGACCTCGGCCCCCCGCCCGGCGGCCAGCAGCAACGCCAGCCCCGAGCGGCAGCCGAGCCCGAGCACGCTGGTCGCGGGACCCACTTCCAGCCGCTCGTACACCGCCTCGTACAGCGGTACGAGCATGCGTTCCTGGATCTCCGCCCAGTCCCGCGCCCGCTGACGCGCCCGGGTGCGCTCGGGCACCGAGCCGTTCGCCACGCCACTCGCCACTGATACGGAAGCCATCATTCAGGCTCCTTCGATCGGGCCTGCCGCGAGGCGTGAGGGTCGCCCCGCGCTTGGTCTCGCCGGGGAGTGGTCATGATCACGCCGTCATGATCACACAGAGTCTCCGACTGACTACAGCCAACTCCGCCGACGCCCCGGAGTCCAGAGCACGCGGGTATTGACTCCAAGATTCCGGCACTTACCCTCAGGCGATGACGGGATTACGGGTCGAGCCCGTGCGCCCCGTACGATTCGCCCATGGCAAAGGCTCCCGTTCTCACCCCCCAGGCGGACGATTTTCCCCGCTGGTACCAGGATCTGATCAACAAGGCCGAGCTGGCCGACAACGGTCCGGTGCGCGGCACCATGGTCATCCGACCGTACGGCTACGCGCTGTGGGAGCGGATGCAGCAGGAGATGGACGCGCGCATCAAGAAGGCGGGCGCGCAGAACGCCTACTTCCCGATGTTCATCCCGCAGTCCTACCTCACCCGCGAGGCCGACCACGTCGAGGGCTTCGCGCCCGAGCTCGCCGTGGTCACCCACGGCGGCGGCAAGGAGCTCGACGAGCCGGTCGTGGTCCGGCCCACCTCCGAGACGATCATCAACGAGTACTTCTCGAAGTGGGTGCAGAGCCACCGCGACCTCCCGCTGCTGATCAACCAGTGGGCCAACGTCGTCCGCTGGGAGCTGCGCCCCCGCATCTTCCTGCGCACCACCGAGTTCCTCTGGCAGGAGGGCCACACCGCCCACGCCACCTACGAGGACGCCCGCGCCTACGCCTCGCACATCCACACCGAGGTCTACGGCGACTTCATGACCAACGTCCTCGGCATCGACGTGGTGCTGGGCCGCAAGACCGCCAAGGAGCGCTTCGCCGGCGCGATCAACACCCTCACCCTTGAGTCGATGATGGGCGACGGCAAGGCGCTGCAGATGGGTACCAGCCATGAGCTGGGCCAGAACTTCGCCAAGGCGTTCAACACCCAGTACCTCTCCAACGGCTCGGAGCGGGAGTACGTCTGGCAGACCTCCTGGGGCACCTCGACCCGGATGGTCGGCGGCCTGATCATGTCCCACGGCGACGACAACGGCCTGCGGGTCCCGCCGCGACTGGCGGCCACCCAGGTGGTCGTGCTGGCGATCAAGGGTGACGACGCGGTCATCGCCAAGGTCCGCGAGATCGGCTCGGCGCTGGAGGCCGCCGGGGTCCGCGTGGTCGTGGACGACCGCACCGACACCCCCTTCGGCCGCCGCGCCGTGGACTGGGAGCTCAAGGGCGTCCCGGTCCGCATCGAGGTCGGCCCGCGCGACCTGGAGAACGGGACGGCCATGCTGGCCCGCCGCATCGCCGGCGGCAAGGAGCCGGTCTCGGTGGACGCCCTGTCGGCGCTGGTCCCCGGCATCCTGGAGGAGGACCAGGCGCTGCTGCTGCGCCAGTCCCGCGAGCGCCGGGAGTCGCGCACGGTCGAGGTGAAGAGCATCGAGGAGGCCGCCGAAGCGGCGGCCACCGGCTGGGGCCGGATCTCCTGGGCCGAGCTCGGCCCCGAGGGCGAGCGCAAGCTGGCCGAGCAGGGCGTGTCGGTCCGCTGCATCGTCGCCGAGGACGGTTCGGTGCCGGCCGCGGACGACCAGCCGGGCAATGTCGCCATCGTGGCCCGCGCCTACTGAGGGCGATTCGTCTCGCCTGCTGAGACTTCGGCAAGCCGATTTACGTAGTCCAACCGGTCCGCCGCTTCCCCGCGAAGTGGCGGACCGGTCACTCACTTCTGCATGTCCGCGTTCAAGTTGCCTACCTGACCAGCAAGATGACTGACCGTCAGGGTTCCGCTGCGGATTGCTCGGGGAGCGCTCCCAGGCCAGTGACCCAAGCGTGTCCAGGACAATGCGCATTCACCGGAACATCGCGGGGTGCTCCCTCGTTGGCGTAGCGTGAGCACGACACAACAACCACTGGTCCTCGCGGCCGAGCTGGCCCTCGCCTGGGGCGACATCCAGCGCCACCACTCCGACCTGCCCAGCCTCGCAGCCCCGGAATCGCTGATCGGCGAATCCTCTTCGGCTTGCGGCACTGAACTGGGCTTTGAGCGACTGCTCCACGAGGCCGCCCACGGCCTGGCCGCCGCGCGCGGCATCCGCGACACCTCGCGGGCAGGGCGCTACCACAACCGCCGATTCCTGGCCCTCGCCGACGAGCTCGGCCTGGACCACTCGGCGGACCCCCATCCCAGCAGCGGGTTCTCCCTGGTCACGATGCGGCCGGAGACGCGTGAGCTGTACTCCGGCACCATCGAGCGGCTGCAGCTCGCCCTGGGCGCGCACGCCGCCGCGACCAGCGGTCCGGTGCTGGACCGGGCCCGCAACTTCCGCGGCCCCGCCACCAGGCACGGCTCCTCCGGGGGCGGTGTGCGGGTGAAGGCGGTCTGCGACTGCGGGCGCAACGTCCGGGTGGTGCCGTCGGTGCTGTCCCAGGCCGCGATCGTCTGCGGAGCCTGCGGCCAGCCGTTCCGGATCGCCGAGGTCACACCCCGGGGCTGAGGCTTCCGGAAGTAGCTGCGGGCGGTACCGGCGGTAAGCCGGTCCGCCGCGCTATGGCACAATGGACAGCTGAGTACTCGGCAGCCGAGCAGGACCCCTCTCTCCTCCGGCTGACGTGTCCGTCGAGCAGCCTGCAGCCGCAACCCCACGTGGAATGCGCGGCTGCTCACCCACGTCAAATCCAGGAGAACCACTCCCGTGGCAGTCAAGATCAAGCTGAAGCGTCTCGGTAAGATTCGCTCCCCGCACTACCGCATCGTCGTCGCCGACGCCCGCACCAAGCGTGACGGTCGCGCGATCGAGGAGATCGGCATCTACCAGCCGACCTACGACCCCTCGATCATCAAGGTCGACAGCGAGCGCGCGCAGTACTGGCTGGGTGTCGGCGCGCAGCCGACCGAGGCCGTCCTCGCGATCCTCAAGCTGACCGGTGACTGGCAGCAGTTCAAGGGCCTGCCGGCCCCGGCGCCGCTCAAGGTCGCCGAGCCCAAGGTCACCGACTTCTCGCACCTGTTCGCGAAGGCTGTCGCCGGCTTCGAGGACTCCACCACCGGTGTGGCCATCACCCCGAAGGCCAAGAAGTCGGACAAGAAGGACGAGGCCGCCGCCGAGTCCGACGCTGCTCCGGCCACCGAGTCCTGATCATGCTCGAGGAAGCCCTCGAGCACCTGGTGAAGGGCATCGTCGAGAATCCGGACGAGGTCCAGGTGCGTTCGCGAGAACTGCGCCGGGGCCGCATCCTCGAGGTGCGGGTGCACCCCGAGGACCTCGGCAAGGTCATCGGCCGGGGCGGCCGTACCGCGCGTGCTCTGCGCACCGTGGTCACCGCCCTCGGCGGTCGCAGCGTCCGCGTCGACCTGGTCGACGTCGACGGCGTGCGATAGGCACAGGGCACCACTCGGGGCCGGTCAGGACATCGTCCTGACCGGCCCCGAGGCTTTTCCCCTTCTTTTCTTCCGCCCGTACTCAGGAGAACGATCACCGTGCAGCTCGTCGTCGGCCGGATCGGCCGCGCCCATGGCATCAAGGGCCAGGTAACGGTGGAGGTGCGCACCGACGAGCCCGAACTGCGGCTCGCCCCCGGCGCTGTGCTGCTGACCGAGCCGGCCTCGGCCGGACCGCTCACCGTCGCCGACGGGCGGGTGCACAGCGGACGGCTGCTGCTCCACTTCAAGGGGGTCGACGACCGCAACGGCGCCGAGGCCCTGCGCGGCACCATGCTGATCGCCGAGATCGACCCCGAGGAGCGGCCGGAGGACCCGGACGAGTACTACGACCACCAGCTGATCGGCCTGGCCGTGGTCCTCGCCGACGGCACCCCGGTCGGCGAACTCACCGAGATCGCGCACCTGCCCTCGCAGGAGCTGCTGACCGTCAAGCGCCCGGACGGCTCCGAGGTGCTGGTGCCCTTCGTCACCGAGATCGTCCCCGAGATCGACATGGAGCGGCGGCGCATCGTGCTGACCCCGCCCCCGGGCCTGATCAACACGGACGAGGCCGAGGTCGCCACCGCCCGCGACGACGCCGAAGCCTCCGAGTAGGGCGACCGCCGTGCGCATCGACGTCGTCACGATCTTCCCCGAGTACCTCGAACCGCTGAACGTCTCCCTGGTCGGCAAGGCCCGCGCCCGCGGCCAACTGGACGTCCGGCTGCACGAACTGCGCGAGCACACCAGCGATGTGCACCGCACCGTGGACGACTCACCGTACGGGGGCGGCCCCGGCATGGTGATGAAACCCGAGCCCTGGGCCGCCGCGCTGGAGGGCGTGGTCGCCTCGGCCCGTCCCGAGGACGGTCCGGCGCCGACGCTGGTGGTGCCCACCCCCAGCGGCCGGCCCTTCACCCAGGAGCTGGCCCAGGACCTGGCCGGACGCCCCTGGCTGGCCTTCGCCCCGGCCCGCTACGAGGGCATCGACCGCCGGGTGGTCGAGGCCGCCGCCGAGACCATGCCGGTGGTCGAGGTCTCCATCGGCGACTATGTGCTGGCCGGCGGCGAGGTCGCGGTGCTGGTGATCGTCGAGGCGGTGGCCCGACTGTTGCCCGGCGTCCTCGGCAATGCCGAGTCGCACCAGGACGACTCCTTCGCGCCGGGGCGGATGACCGACCTGCTGGAGGGTCCGGTGTACACCAAGCCCGCCGAGTGGCGCGGCCGCGCGGTCCCCGAGGTGCTGCTCAGCGGCAACCACGGGAAGATCGCCCGATGGCGCCGGGAGCAGGCCTTCGCCCGCACCCTGGCCATGCGTCCGGACCTGGTGGAACGCTGGGAGCGCGGCGACATGGACAAGCACGACCTGCGGGCGCTGGAGGCGATGGGGCTGCGCTGGAGCGAGGCCGACGGCCGATTTCTCCGCACCCCCGACAGTGTGGAACAATAGGCAATTGCTGCCTGTCCTCGGCCGACCCGCCAGTTGTAGCGGTCGGCCCGGTGCCCCTGCCACGGGGGAGACACCGCCAACCGAGCGGCACACAGCACAACCTTTCCACACGATTTCCGTGGGTGGCCCGTGGCGCCTGCGATGGAGACACATCATGAGCAACCTGCTCACCGCTGTCGACGCGGCTTCGCTGCGTACCGACATCCCCGCGTTCCGCGCCGGTGACACCGTCAACGTGCACGTCCGCGTCATCGAGGGCAACCGCTCCCGTGTCCAGCAGTTCAAGGGCGTCGTCATCCGCCGCCAGGGCGACGGCATCCGCGAGACCTTCACGGTCCGCAAGGTCAGCTTCAACGTCGGCGTGGAGCGCACCTTCCCGGTGCACACCCCGATCGTCGAGAAGATCGAGGTCGTGACCCGCGGCGCGGTCCGTCGCGCCAAGCTGTACTACCTCCGTGACCTGCGCGGCAAGGCCGCGAAGATCAAGGAGAAGCGCGACCGCTGAGTCTCCCTCATACCGTGGTGCCCTAGGCTGCTACGGCGATGGAGACCCAAGAAGCACCCGAGGACCGCGACTGCGCCTCCGACCCTGATGGTTCGGAGGCCCGGCCGCGGTCCTCTGCTGTGCGCGGAGTGCTGCGGGACGCCGCCCTGCTGGCCGTGGTCTGCGCCGTGGTGCTGTTCCTGGTGAACATGTTCGTGGCCACGCCGTTCGGGATTCCCAGCGGCTCCATGGAGGGCACCCTGCGGGTCGGCGACCGGGTGGTGGTCGACAAGGCGGTGTACCGCTTCGGCAGCCCCCAGCGCGGTGACGTGGTGGTCTTCGACGGCCGCGGCTCCTTCGTCGACGATGGAGCCGCGGTCGGCGGCGACGCCAACGGCAACGACTTCGTGAAGCGGGTGATCGGCGTCGCCGGCGACACGGTGATCTGCTGCGACAGCAGGGGACGGCTGAGCGTCGACGGGGTGCCGCTGGACGAGAGCGGGTACCTCTACCCGGGTGACGCTCCCTCACAGGTGCCGTTCTCGATCAAGGTGCCGGCCGGGCGGCTGTTCGTGCTGGGCGACCACCGCTCCGATTCCAGTGACTCGCGCGACCACCTCGGGGACCCCGGCGGCGGATTCGTTCCTGTCGACAAAGTGATTGGGCGGGTCGACTGGGTAGTCTTCCCCGTCGGACACTGGCGTGCGGTGGACCGTCCCGCGGCGTTCACAGCGCTGGCGTCGGAATTGCGGAAGGGCGCCGGTCATGGGCAGCAGGGGTAAGAACAGGCCGGCGAGGCTGGAGCCGGCTCCGGTCGTCGGCGTCGCCGGCAGCAGTCGTGCGGGCCGGGGGCGGGCCGAGCGCCGTCGCGCCGCCAAACGCGCCAAGCGCCGCCGCAAGCGCTCGCTGCTGCGCGAGATACCCCTGATCATCGTCGTCGCCCTGGTGATAACCCTGGGCCTGCAGACCTTCTTCGTCCAGGTGTTCTCGATCCCCTCCGGATCGATGCAGACCACCATCGGGATCGGCGACCGGGTGGTCGTCAACAAGCTCTCGCCCTGGTTCGGGGCCAAGCCCCAGCGCGGCGAGGTGGTGGTCTTCAAGGACCCGAACAACTGGCTGAAGGACGACCCGGTGCCCAAGAGCGGCCCGGTGCTGACCGCGGTGAAGAACGTGTTCACCTTCGTGGGCCTGCTGCCCTCGGACCGGGATCTGATCAAGCGGGTCATCGGCGTACCCGGCGACACCGTCGCCTGCTGCGACACCAAGGGGCGGGTGACCGTGAACGGCACCGCGCTGAACGAGCCCTACATCTTCGCCGGCAACGTCCCCTCCCGGATCACCTTCAAGGTGACCGTCCCGGCCGGGAAGCTCTGGGTGATGGGCGACCACCGGGACATCTCGGCGGACTCGCGGTTTCACATGACCGATCCCGGCGGAGGCTTCGTCCCGGAGTCGGACGTGGTGGGCCGCGCCGTCGCGGTGATCTGGCCGGTCTCGCACTGGCGGACCCTGCCGGTGCAGTCGCTGCCGGTGACGTCCACGACCGCGGCCGCCCCCGGGTCCGGTCAAAGTCTTCGTCAAGTATCGTCCGCAGCAGTGTCCGGACCGCTTCTCGGGGAACTTCCGCTCGTTATGGGTTTGGCTGCGACTGTGCCCCGCTTTCCGGGGCGCCGCCGCGGCCGCACCCGGCCCGAGCGGTGACGGGTTCGGTTCAGCGATACGCGTGGGCACGACCGCCCGCCCGGTGACATGAGGAGACGACGTGGGGGAGCCGGTCTTGCCCGAAGGACCGCTAGGGATCGGTGCCCGCGCGGGTGTCGGCGAGCCCAAGGAATCAGCGGCCACTACCGTTGGGTCCGTGGACGACACCGGACGTGGAGACGCGGGCAGCGATCAGACCGCAGGAGCGGCGGACCCTCACGGGGACGGCGCGGACGATCTGTTGGACAGCGATACAGGACGGGAGCCAGGACCGCTCAAGGCGGGAAAGCAGAAGAAGCAGCGCTCCTTCTGGAAGGAGCTGCCGATTCTCGTCGTGGTGGCGCTGGTCCTGGCGCTGCTCATCAAGACCTTCCTGGTCCAGGCCTTCTCCATTCCGTCGGGATCCATGGAGAACACGCTGCGGATCAACGACCGGGTGCTGGTGGACAAACTCACCCCGCACTTCGGCAGCAAGCCCTCGCGCGGAGAGGTCGTCGTCTTCCACGACCCGGGCAACTGGCTCTCTGACGAGCCGACCCAGCAGCAGAGCGGCAACTCGCTGATCCGCGGTGTCCAGGACGTCTTCAGCTGGATCGGCCTGATGCCGTCCGCCAATGAGAAGGACCTGATCAAGCGGGTCATCGCGGTCGGCGGAGACACCGTCAGCTGCAAGGGCACCGGCCCGGTGTACGTCAACGGCAAGCCGCTCGACGAGCCCTACATCTACCCCGGCGCCACCGCCTGCGGCGACAAGAACTTCGGCCCGCTGAAGGTGCCCGCCGACTCGATCTGGGTGATGGGCGACCACCGCAACGACTCGCTGGACTCCCGGTACCACATGGACGAGCCCGGTGGCGGCTCGGTGCCCGACTCCGACGTCGTCGGCCGTGCCTTCACCATCGCCTGGCCGATCTCGCACTGGGCGACCCTGCCCATCCCGTCGACCTTCACCCAGTCCGGCATCAGCACCCAGGCCGGCGCCCTGCTGGTGAACGAGCCGGCTCTGGCCGGACTGATCGGCGCCGTCCCGCTGACCTACCTCCAGCGCCGGATCCGACTGCGCCGGCGCCGTACACAGGACTGACTCACACCGGACTGATCGCCGGCAGCCCTTGCGAAGGCCGCGGTACCGACCAGTAATCTGCTGGGACGTCCTGCGGCCTTCCGCTTGTACGTCTGGTACGGGTGGTTCGGGCAACAAGGCTGGGGAGCGGCGACATGGCGGTACGGCGGCTGCGGGTCGAGGGGGTGCTGCAGGGCATCGGCATCACCGTCGGCCTGCTCGGGCTGATCGGTGGGTTCGTGCTGCTGGCGGTCCAGTACCGGCCCTACTCGGTGCCCACGGACTCGATGGCGCCGACGGTGCAGCCCGGCGACACCGTGCTGGCGCACCCGGTCAAGGGCAGCCAGATCGGGCGCGGCGACGTCATCGTCTTCAGCGACCCGCTCTGGGGGACCTCGGCGATGGTCAAGCGGGTGATCGGCGTCGGCGGCGACACCGTCGCCTGCTGCGACTCCGCGGGCCGCACCACGGTCAACGGGCAGCCGGTCAGCGAGTCCTACGTCAACACCTCCAGCACGAGTGCGGTGCTGCTTGGGGACAAGGTGTTCAGCGCCAAGGTCCCGGCCGGCCGGCTGTTCCTGATGGGGGACAACCGCTCGGTCTCCCTGGACTCGCGCTCCCATCTGGAGATCACCGAGGGGACCATCCCCGAATCCGAGGTCAAGGCCAGGGTCGAGGGCACGGTCTGGCCGCTGTCGACGGCCAGGAGCATAAGCCGCACCACCGCTTTCGACGCGCTGCCGGGACCCCGGGCCACCGCGCACGGCCCGTTGGCCGCGCTGGAGTGGACGGTCGTCGGCGGTGCCGCGCTGGTGTTGTTGAGCGCGGCGGCGGGTACCGTCGTGGGACAGCTGCGACGCCGATCTTCCCAGCGGGCCCGCAGCTCCTGACCGTGAGGAGGCAGATGGTGGAGGTGCCGCGCCGCAGGGCGGCCCGGGTGTTGCTGCTGGACCCTGCGGAAAGGATCCTGCTGCTGCACGGCTTCGACCCGCTGGTGCCGGGGCGCACCTGGTGGTTCACCCCCGGTGGCGGAGTGGAGGGCGAGGAGGACCTGACCGACACCGCCCGGCGCGAGGTCGCCGAGGAGACCGGGATCACCGACATCGCGCTGGGACCGCTGGTGGCCCGGCGTTCCAGCGCCTTCAGCTTCGACGGGCGCAGCTTCGACCAGGACGAGTGGTACTACCTGGCCAGGACCGGCACCACGGCGCTGGACGCCTCGGGCCAGACCGAGCTGGAGCTGCGCACCGTGGACGAACTGCGGTGGTGGTCGCTGCCGGAACTGCTGGCCACCACCGAGACCGTCTACCCGGAGGGCCTGGGGCCGCTGCTGGCCTCACTGCTCGCCGCCGGGCCGTCGGACCGCCCGGTCCGGCTCCCGGGTCCCACCCCGTGGTCCACAATGGACGAACGTACGCACAGCTGAGGGGAACGTGGGGATGAGTGCCGAGGACCTCGAGAAGTACGAAACCGAGATGGAGCTCAAGCTCTACCGGGAGTACCGCGATGTCGTCGGGCTGTTCAAGTTCGTGATCGAGACCGAGCGGCGCTTCTACCTCACCAATGACTACGAGCTGAATGTTCGCTCGGATCAGGGCGAGGTGTTCTTCGAGGTGTCCATGGCTGACGCCTGGGTCTGGGACATGTACCGACCGGCCCGCTTCGTCCGCAAGGTCAGGGTGCTGACCTTCAAGGACGTGAATGTCGAGGAGCTGGCCAAGAGCGATCTGGAACTCCCCTCCGACGAGTCCGGTTTCGGCCCCTGAGGGTCGGTCCGTCCCGTCTTTCGTCAATGCTCCGCCGCCCGGTTCACCCTTCCGGGCGGCGGAGTTTTTCACACCCCCCGAGTTGTCCCCAGGCTGAGGACCGCCCCTGGCCCGGCGCCCCCGGAACCGGCAGATTGCCGAGCGGAGGTGATCGTGATGACCGCACGCACACAGGCCCTGGGCCGCTACGGCGAGAACGCCGCAGCGCGCGCCCTCGCCGCTGCCGGGCTCACCGTGCTGGACCGCAACTGGCGCTGCCGCGAGGGCGAGCTGGACATCGTCGCCATGGACGGCGACACCCTCGCCGTCTGCGAGGTCAAGACCCGCAGCGAGCGCGGCTTCCAGAGCCCGGCCGAGGCGGTCGACCAGACCAAGGCGAACCGGCTGCTCCTGCTCGCGGAACGCTGGCTGGCCGAGCGCTGGAAGGCCCCGACGCCCCCGGGCGGGGTGCGGATCGACCTGGTCAGCGTGGTGCACACGCCGCGCGGCGCGGCCCGGGTCGACCACATCCCCGGGGCGGTGGGCTGAGATGACGTTCGCCCACACCGGGTCGGTGGCCCTGCTCGGGGTGGACGGCGTCGTCGTCGAGGTCCAGGCCGACCTGGAGCCCGGCGTCGCCGCGTTCACCATCGTCGGATTGCCGGACAAGGCCCTCAGCGAAGCCAAGGACCGGGTCAGGGCGGCGGTGGTGAACTCGGGGGAGAAGTGGCCCCAGCGCAAGCTCACCGTGGGCCTCTCGCCCGCCTCGGTGCCCAAGAGCGGCAGCGGCTTCGACCTGGCCATCGCCTGCGCCGTGCTCGCCGCCGCCGATGTGCTCGACCCCGCCGCCATCGCCAAACTGCTGCTCATCGGCGAGCTGGGCCTGGACGGCCGGGTCCGCCCGGTCCGCGGGGTGCTGCCCGCGGTCCTCGCCGCCGCCGACGCCGGATACGAGCGGGTGGTGGTGCCCATGCAGACCGCGGCCGAGGCCTCGCTGGTCCCCGGGATGAGCGTGCTGGGCGTCCGCACCCTGGCCCAGCTGCTCGGCCTGCTCACCGGTCGCCTCCCGGCCGAGGAGGAGCTCTCCGACAGCGGCGTCGTCGGCGCCGAGCGCCCGGACAACGCCCTGGCCGGGCTGTCCCTCCCCGGCCTCGGCGTCCGCAGCCGCTCCGCCGACGAGCCCGACCACCGCGACCTCGCGGACATCGCCGGACAGTACGAGGCCCGCCGCGCCCTGGAGATCGCCGCCGCCGGCGGCCACCACATCTATTTGAAAGGCCCGCCGGGAGCCGGAAAGACCATGCTGGCCGAGCGCCTTCCCGGCATCCTGCCGCCACTCACCCAGCAGGAGGCACTGGAGGTCACCGCCGTGCACTCGGTCGCGGGCCTGCTCCCGGCCGGACAGCCGCTGGTCAGCGCGGCCCCCTACTGCGCCCCGCACCACTCCACCACCATGCCCGCGATCATCGGCGGCGGCAGCGGGCTGCCCCGGCCCGGGGCTGTGTCGCTGGCCCACCGCGGTGTTCTCTTCCTCGACGAGGCCCCGGAATTTCCGGTCCGGGTCCTGGACGCACTGCGCCAGCCGCTGGAGTCCGGCGAGGTGGTGGTGGCGCGCTCGGCGGGGTCGCTGCGGCTGCCCGCCCGGTTTCTGCTGATGCTGGCGGCCAACCCCTGCCCGTGCGGCCGCTGGTCCCGCCGGGGCGAGGGGTGCGACTGCACCGCCACCATGGTCAGCCGGTACCAGGGGCGACTGTCGGGGCCGCTGCTGGACCGGGTGGACCTGCGCGTCGAGGTGGACGCGGTGACCAGGGTCGAGCTCATGGAACGCGACACCACCGCGGAGAGCACCGCCACCGTCGCCGCCCGGGTGCTCGCGGCCCGGGACCGCGCCGCGGCCAGGCTCCGGGACACGCCCTGGCGCACCAATGGCGAGGTCCCCGGCCATGAGCTGCGCACCCGCTGGCGGCTCGCAATCGGCGCGCTGAAGGACGCCGAGCGGGACATGGAGCGCGGCCTGCTCACCGCCCGCGGCCTGGACCGGGTGCTGCGGGTCGCCTGGACCGCCGCGGACCTGGCCGGCCTGGACCGCCCGGAACGGGACGAGGTCCGTACCGCCCTCGCCCTGCGCAGCGGCTTCAGCCGCGGCCTGCCCCGTTGACCAACCGGATCGGAGACCGGCCGTGCTGACCGACACCCGCGCGGACGTCCGCGTCGTCCCCGAGGCCGAGCGGCTGGCCCGGGCCGCCCTGTGCCGCATCGTCGAACCCGGAGACGAGGCCGTCGGCCTGCTGCTGGAGCGGCACGGGCCGGTCGAGACGGCCGAGCGCCTCAGCCGGGGCCGCGACCTCCCGGCCTCCCTCGGTCGCCGCAGCGAGGGCTACCAGGCCCGTGCGACCGGCGTCGATCCGGCCGCCGACCTGGACCGGGCTCGACACCTCGGCGCCCGGCTGGTCTGCCCGGGGGACGAGGACTGGCCCTCCCAGCTGGACGACCTCGGTCCGGCCCGCCCGATCGCGCTCTGGGTACGCGGGGGCGCCTCGCTGCGGCTGCTCGCCCTGCGCTCGGTCGCCGTCGTCGGGGCCAGGGCGTGCACCGGCTACGGCACCCATGTGGCCACCTCGCTCAGCGCCGATCTCGCCGACGCGGCCTGGGTCGTCGTGTCCGGCGGCGCCTACGGGATCGACGCGGCGGCCCATCGCGGCGCACTCGCCGCGACCGGGATCACCATCGGCGTGCTCGCCTGCGGTGTGGACCAGGTCTATCCGCGTGGCCACGGCGCGCTGCTGACCCGGATCGCGGACCAGGGGCTGCTGCTCAGCGAGCTTCCGCTCGGCGCCCACCCCACCAAGCCCCGCTTTCTGCTGCGCAACCGCGTCATCGCCGCGCTGACCCGCGGCACGGTGGTGGTGGAGGCGGCCCGGCGCAGCGGCGCCCTGAGCACCGCGCGCCGCGCCCGCGATCTCAACCGGCTGGTGATGGCGGTGCCGGGCCCGGTCACGTCGGAGCTCTCGGTCGGGGCGCACGCACTGGTCCGCGCCGGGGCGGCGCTGGTGACCGATGCCGCCGAAGTCATCGAGCAGGTAGGCGGAATCGGCGTCGACCTGGCCCCGACGCGCCGGGGGCCGACGATTCCGCTCGACACCATCGGCGGGGAGGCGCTCCTGGTCCTGGAGGCGATCCCGGCCGGTCCCACCGGCGCGCCGGTGGAGCAACTGGTCCGCGGCGCGGGGCTGTCGCCCGACACCGTGCTGCACAGGCTCTACGAGCTCGGCTCGCTGGGCCTGGTGGAGCGGCAGGGCTCGCACTGGCGACTGGCGTGAGCGCCCCGACGCGTTCCTGAATGTCAGCTGGGACCCACCTGATCGAGCGAGTGCCCGTTGTGGATAGCACTCAGAGAGCGTCCGGTCACGCTACGCTCACAACCGCTCGGCTGAACGGGGCCGATGGATCAGCAGAACGGCACAAGACAACGAATGCCCACGTACTCGAACTTCCCTGGGGACGAACCGCTCACCACCGACCAGCGCCCGGCGCCGGTGCGCACACGGCGGGCGGCATCCCATGCGGAGGCCCACAACGAGTGCATCCCCGGAGCCCGTTCGGCCACGGCGGCATCCCCCACCCCGCCGCCCGCCACCCCACCCGCCGCCTCGCCCTCTGCCTTGCCGCCCGCCTTGCCCGCCGCCCCGCCGACGGCAATCGCCCCCGTCCTGGCGGCCGTCCCCGCCGCTCCGGTGGTGGCGAAGCTCCCCACACAGAGCGCGGCCGACCAGCCGCGGCGAGCAATCGACGCGCTGTGGCGCGCCTACAAGGCGTACGGCGATCCGCGGCTCCGCGAGCAGTTGATCCTGCACTACTCGCCGCTGGTGAAGTACGTGGCCGGCCGGGTCAGCGTAGGACTGCCGGCCAACGTGGAACAGGCCGACTTCGTCTCCTCCGGGGTCTTCGGACTCATCGACGCCATCGAGAAGTTCGACCCGGAACGCGCCATCAAGTTCGAGACGTACGCCATCAGCCGGATCCGCGGCGCGATCATCGACGAACTCCGCGCCCTGGACTGGATTCCCCGTTCCGTCCGGCAGAAGGCCAGAGCGGTCGAACGCGCCTACGCCACGCTGGAGGTCGCCCTCCGACGCACCCCGAACGACCCCGAGGTGGCGGCGGAGATGGGAATCCCGCTGGACGATCTCCACACCATCTTCAGTCAGTTGTCCCTGGCCAATGTCGTCGCCCTCGACGAGCTGATGCACGGTGGCGGCGAGGGCAGCGATCGGGTCAGCCTGCTCGACACCCTGGAGGACCCCGCCGCGGACAACCCGGTGGAGGTCGCCGAGAGCCGGGAGCTGAGACGGCTGCTCGCGCGCGCCATCAATACCCTCCCGGACCGGGAGAAGACCGTGGTCAGCCTCTACTACTACGAGGGATTGACGCTGGCCGAGATCGGCCAGGTGCTCGGGGTCACCGAGAGCCGGGTCAGCCAGATCCACACCAAGGCCGTGCTCCAACTACGCGCCAAACTCTCCGACGCCCGTTGACGGCCGCAGCCGCAGCCACAGCCACAACAGCCTCTGCCGCCACGGCCACCCGCGCCGACGGGTCGGTCTAAGCTGTCGCCGTGCCGAAGATCCGAGCCGCCACCCTCGCCGAGCATCGTCGACTGCAGCGTGACGCCCTGCTGGAGGCTGCCCGCGCGCTGCTCTCCGATGGCGGCATGGAGGCGCTGACCTTCCCCGCGCTCGCGGCCAGGACGGGTCTGGCCCGCTCCTCGGTGTACGAGTACTTCCGCTCGCGCGCCGCCGTGGTCGAGGAGCTCTGCGCGGTGGACTTCCCCGCCTGGTCCGCGGAGATCGTCGACGCGGTGGCCCTCGCCGACACCCCGGCCGGGCGGGTCGAGGCCTATGTCCGCGCCCAGTTGGCGCTCGCCGGGGATCCCCGGCACCGGGCCCTGGCCGCGATCTCGGCCGGTGAGCTGGACGACGCCGCCCGCGAGCGGATCCGCGCCTCGCACGGCCAGTTCGTCGCCCTGGTCGTCAGCGCACTGGCCGAACTCGGGCATCCCCAGCCCGGATTGACCGCCTCCCTGGTCCAGGGCATCGTCCAGGCCGCGGTCAAGCGACTGGAGCTGGGCGCGGCCGAGGATCCCGGAGCCATCACCGAGGCCGCCGTCGCCCTGGTGCTGCGCGGTGTCACGGAGGCACCGGCGGCCTGAGCACGCGACAGCGGCAGCAGCCTGGCCCGCCCTGGACCCACCAGCGCCAGTGGATCCAGGTAGCGGTGCCCCCGCAGCAGTCCCCAGTGCAGACAGCTCACCGGGCAGTGACCCGCAGCGCCGCCGACCGGTCCGGCGGTGACCCTCCCGACCACCGAGCCGGCCGCCACCGCGGCACCCCGCTCGACATCCGCCGCCACCGGCTGGAAGGTCGTCCGCAACGGGGGATCACCGCTGCCCGACAGGCTGATCGCGACCACCCCCGTTCCGGCGACCACCCCCGCGAAGGAGACCGTCCCGCCCCGGACGGCCCGCACCGCCGTCCCCACCGGCGCCGCCAGATCCACCCCGCGGTGACCGGGCAGCCAGGGCGACGGCGGTGGATCGAACCGCCGCAGCACCTGGGCCAGTGAGCCCCCGGTGGGCAGCCTCGGCGACGGCGGGGCGCCGCCTGCCGCGAGCGCCCGCTGACCCGGCGGGCCCACCACGGTCATGGCGAGCCACAGCAGCAGCCCGAGGAGCAGCAACAGCCGCCTGCCGTCGGGCGACGGGGGACGTGTGGTGCAGCCGAGAAGAGAGGTCATGCGGGTGACTCTCCTCGCCCGCAGCGCAGGAAACAGCGCCCCCACCGTCCCCTGTGGACAACCCGGGGGGTGTGCAGAACCCGCTCACCCGCAAGGGTGACCAGGGGTCGGCGGCGGCCCCGGACAGCGGAGGTCGCCCGGCGTCCGACGATTCCCGTACACTTCACTCGCGGCCCAGCGTGCTGGGTCGACTTCGCACGCCCCGCCACCGGTGCCTCGGTCAGTCCCCCGCCCGGTGAAGTGCCACTCGGTCCATCACGGTCCGGCACGGTCGGGGCGTCAGGCGCGGCGGCCTCCCGGCCGGCGCGGAAACCGAGAAACCTAGGAGTACGGCCATGGCCGTCGTCACGATGCGGGAGCTGCTGGAAAGCGGCGTCCACTTCGGTCACCAGACCCGTCGTTGGAACCCGAAGATGAAGCGCTTCATCTTCACGGAGCGCAACGGCATCTACATCATCGACCTGCTGCAGTCGCTGAACTACATCGACCGCGCCTACGAGTTCGTCAAGGAGACCGTTGCCCACGGCGGCAGCGTCCTCTTCGTCGGCACCAAGAAGCAGGCGCAGGAGGCCATCGCCGAGCAGGCCACCCGCGTGGGCATGCCCTACGTTAACCAGCGCTGGCTCGGCGGCATGCTGACCAACTTCCAGACCGTCTACAAGCGCCTTCAGCGGATGAAGGAGCTCGGCGAGATCGACTTCACGGATGTGGCCGCCTCCGGCCTCACCAAGAAGGAGCTCCTGGTCCTCGAGCGCGAGCACACCAAGCTCGAGAAGACCCTCGGCGGTATCCGCGACATGCAGCGCGTGCCCTCCGCCGTGTGGATCGTCGACACCAAGAAGGAGCACATCGCCGTCGGTGAGGCGCGCAAGCTCCGCATCCCGGTCGTCGCGATCCTCGACACCAACTGTGACCCCGACGAGGTCGACTACAAGATCCCCGGCAACGACGACGCCATCCGCTCGGTCACCCTGCTGACCCGCGTGATCGCCGACGCCGTGGCCGAGGGCCTGATGGCCCGTTCCGGTGCCGCCAAGGGCGACGCCAAGGTCGAGACCGGCGCCGACCAGCCGCTGGCCGACTGGGAGCGCGAGCTGCTCGTCGAGGGCGAGAAGAAGGCCGACGAGGCCCCCGTCGTCGCCGAGGCCGCCGCTGAGGCCCCGGTCGCCGAGGCTGCCGCCGTCGAGGCTCCGGCCGAGGCTGCTGCCGCCGTCGAGGCGCCCGCCGAGGCTGCTGCCGAGGCCCCCGCCGCCGAGGCCGAGGCCGAGCAGGCCTGACGACTTCAGGGCGAGGGGTACGGCGGCGACCGCCGGCGTGCCCCTCGCATCGTGTCCGGCGGCCGGGCTCCGGGCCAAGGGCCCATCAGGAGTTCGGCCGTCGGCACGGCCCCCTCCACCGACATCGTTGAGAAGAGACTGAAGAACAATGGCGAACACCACCGCCGCGGACGTCAAGAAGCTCCGTGAGCTCACCGGCGCCGGAATGATGGACTGCAAGAAGGCCCTGGACGAGGCCGAGGGCAACGTCGAGAAGGCCGTCGAGCTGCTGCGCATCAAGGGCCAGAAGGGCGTTGCCAAGCGTGAGGGCCGCGACGCCTCCAACGGCGCCGTCGTCTCCCTGCTCCAGGGCGGCAACTCCGGCGTCCTGGTCGAGCTGAACTGCGAGACCGACTTCGTCGCCAAGGGCGGCCGCTTCGTGGAGGTCGCCAACGCGCTGGCCGCCCACGTCGCCGCCACCTCCCCGGCCGACATCGAGACCGCGCTGGCCAGCGAGATCGAGCCCGGCAAGACCGTCCAGCAGTTCGTGGACGAGGCCAACGCGGGCCTGGGCGAGAAGATCGTCTTCCGCCGCTTCGCCCAGTTCACCGGTGGCGCCTACGTCGCCGCCTACATGCACCGCACCGACCCCGACCTGCCGCCGGCCATCGGCGTCCTGGTCGAGCTCGACCAGGAGAACGCGGAGATCGCGAAGGACGTGGCCCAGCACATCGCCGCGTTCGCCCCGAAGTACCTCTCCCGCGAGGACATCCCGGCCGAGGCCCTGGAGAGCGAGCGCCGCATCGCCGAGGCCACCGCGCGCGAGGAGGGCAAGCCCGAGGCTGCCCTGCCGAGGATCGTCGAGGGTCGCGTCAGCGGCTTCGTCAAGGAGAACTCGGTCCTGGAGCAGGCTTTCGCCAAGGACAGCAAGAAGACCGTCCAGAAGGTCCTGGACGAGGCCGGCGTCAAGCTGGTCCGCTTCGCCCGCTTCCGCGTCGGCGCCTGACCCCACCGGGGTCTGCGGTGGGCGTCCGGACCGGGCGTCCGCCCATACGATGTGAGTCGTGAAGTACGACGAGGAGGCCACAGCCGTGGAGGTATCCGTAGCGATGCCCCCGGCGGTGGCCTCCTCTCGTACGCCTGCTCGCACCAGCTCATGCACCACCAGAAGGAGTCGATGCAGATGACCGCTGAGGAGAGTCCGCGCCGCCGCGTGCTGCTCAAGCTTTCCGGTGAGGCGTTCGCCGGTGGGGGCGGCCTGGGAGTCGACCCCGACGTCGTCCACGCCATCGCCCGCGAGATCGCCACCGTGGTCCGCGGCGGCACCGAGGTCGCCGTCGTCATCGGCGGCGGCAACTTCTTCCGCGGCGCCGAACTGCAGCTGCGCGGCATGGACCGGGCCCGTTCCGACTACATGGGCATGCTCGGCACCGTGATGAACAGCCTGGCGCTGCAGGACTTCCTGAACAAGGAGGGCATCGAGACCAGGGTCCAGACCGCGATCACCATGGGCCAGGTCGCCGAGCCCTATCTGCCGCTGCGCGCGATCCGGCACCTGGAGAAGGGCCGCGTCGTGATCTTCGGCGCCGGAATGGGCATGCCCTACTTCTCCACCGACACCACCGCCGTCCAGCGCGCCCTGGAGATCCACGCCGAGGTGCTGCTGATGGGGAAGAACGGGGTGGACGGCGTCTACGACTCCGACCCCCGCACCAACCCGGACGCGGTGAAGTTCGACACCCTGGAATACTCCGAGGTGATCGCAAGGGATCTCAGGATCGCGGACCTCACCGCGATCACCCTGTGCAAGGACAACAACCTGCCGATGCTGGTGTTCGAGCTGCTCGCCGAGGGCAATATCGCCCGCGCCGTGCGCAGTGAGAAGATCGGCACGCTGATCAGTGGCGAGTCGGCGCAGCACTGACCCTCCCGGAGGGTTGGTCCTCGCAGGGGATGGACAATCCACCGGGCGTCGGCGAAGGTGCCCGGTAACGCGTAGTAGTGCCCGCACAGCAGGAGTCGAGACCGGGTAGCACCGGACAGGAGCACATGGTGATTGAAGAGACCCTCCTCGAGGCCGAGGAGAAGATGGAGAAGGCCGTCGCCGTCGCCAAGGACGACTTCGCCGCGATCCGTACCGGCCGTGCGCACCCCGCGATGTTCAGCAAGATCGTCGCCGAGTACTACGGCGCGGTGACCCCGATCAACCAGCTGGCGTCCTTCTCGGTGCCGGAGCCCCGGATGGCGATCGTCTCGCCGTTCGACAAGAGCTCACTGCGCGCAATCGAGGAAGCCATTCGCAACTCGGACCTGGGCGTCAACCCGTCCAATGACGGGTCCATCATCCGGGTGAACTTCCCGCAGCTCACCGAGGAGCGCCGGCGCGAGTACATCAAGGTCGCCCGGGGCAAGGCCGAGGACGCCAAGATCTCCATCCGCGCGGTGCGCCGCAAGGCCAAGGAGACCCTGGACAAGCTCAGCAAGGACGGCGAGGCCGGCGAGGACGAGGTGCGCCGCGCCGAGAAGGAGCTCGAGGACGTCACCGCGCGCTATGTCGCGCAGGTGGACGAGCTGCTGAAGCACAAGGAAGCCGAGCTCCTCGAGGTCTGATGAACGACGACTCCTACTGGGGGCCCGATTCCGGCGACGGCAGCGCCGGGGCCCGAATGCCGGGCCACGACGCTGCTGTCTTCCCGAACGGACCCCACGGGGGAGTGCTCCCCGGCGGCCCACAGCCCGGAGCGGCCGAGGCCACCGCGCTGATGCCGCCGGTGCTCGACCAGCCGGTCCCCCCGTACTGGGGGGCACCGGCGGTCGGCCACTCGCAGCAGTTCCCGCTGCACGGCAACGGGGGCATGCCGCAGACTCGTCCCATGGCCGCTCAGCACCCCGCACCGGAACGTTTCTCCGGACATTTCACCCAAGGCGGGCAGATGCCGCAGGCGAGCGCCGATCCAGCCGGTGAACCGGTGGTCGCCCGCCTGAGCGGGCCGCTGTTCCGCGACGACGCACCCGCGCCGGCGCCTGTCGCGCCCGCGGAAGAGACCGCGGTGCTGCCCCCTCTCCGCACCGAGGCGCCGCCGATGAGCAACCAAGCACCGGTCCCCGACCCGGCCGCGCCAGCCCCCGCGACCGGCAGGGCCCCCAAGGGCGGCGGTCGCGACCTGCGTGCCGCCATCGGTGTGGGACTCGGTCTCGGCGCGCTCGTGGTCGCCTCCCTGTTCATCGTGAAGTGGCTGTTCGTCGGCGTCGTCGCGGCGGTCGTGGTGATCGGCATGTGGGAGCTCACCAGCCGGCTCTCGGAGAGCAAGGGCATCAATGTGCCGCGGCCGCCGCTGGCCGTCGGCGGGGTCGGCATGCTGGTCGCCGCCTACCTGGGCGGGCCCGAGTCGGCGCTGGTGGCCCTGGCGCTCACCGCGCTCGCGGTGCTGGTCTGGCGGATGAGCGAGCCGCCCGAGGACTACCTCCGGGACGTGACCGCGGGCATCTTCACCGCCTTCTACGTCCCCTTCCTGGCGACGTTCGTGATGCTGATGCTCGCCGCCGACGACGGTCCGCAGCGGGTGGTGCTGTTCCTGGTGCTGACCGTCTGCAGCGACACCGGCGCCTACGCGGCCGGCTCCCGCTTCGGAAAGCACAAGCTCGCGCCCCGGATCAGCCCCGGCAAGACCCGCGAGGGCCTGGTCGGCGCGGTGCTGCTGTGCATGCTCGTCGGCGCCCTCGGGATGAACCTGATGATCGACCGGGCCAGCTGGTGGCAGGGCCTGGTGCTGGGGGCCTGCGTGGCGGTCAGCGCCACCCTCGGCGACCTCGGCGAGTCGATGATCAAGCGCGACCTCGGGATCAAGGACATGGGCACCCTCCTGCCGGGCCACGGCGGCCTGATGGACCGGCTGGACTCGCTCCTCCCCACCGCCCCGATCGTCTGGCTCGTCCTGGTCGGCTTCGTCGGCGCCGGCTGAGCGCAGAACGCCAAGGCGAGGCCCCGGACCCCATCACGGCGTCCAGGGCCTCGCCCTTTGTGTGACTGCTCGGCCGACCTGAGACACTGGGGGAATCATGCCTACGCCACTCCCGGGTGAACTCACCTTTGCCGCGCCGCGCGGCGCCAAGCCCCCGCGCCACCTCGCCGACCTGACCGCGTCCGAGCGACGCGACGCGGTCGCCGAGCTCGGCGAGAAGCCGTTCCGTGCCGACCAGCTCTCGCGTCAGTACTTCTCCCGGCTCTCGGCCGGCCCCGACGAGTGGACGGACATCCCGGCGGCGTCCCGGGCCAAGCTCGCCGAGGGGCTGCTGCCCGAGCTGATGAGCGTGGTCCGCAATGTCTCCTGCGACGACGACAGCACCCGCAAGACGCTGTGGAAGCTCTTCGACGGGGTGCTGGTCGAATCCGTGCTGATGCGTTACCCCGACCGGGTGACGATGTGCATCAGCTCGCAGGCCGGCTGCGGCATGAACTGCCCGTTCTGTGCCACCGGCCAGGCCGGGCTCACCCGCAACCTCTCCACCGGCGAGATCGTCGAGCAGATCGCGGCCGGGATGCGGTCGATCAAGGCCGGCGAGTTCGGCGCGGACGCCTCCGGCGAGGCGGGGGCGGTGCGGCTGAGCAATGTGGTCTTCATGGGCATGGGAGAGCCGCTCGCCAACTACAAGCGCGTCATCGCGGCGATCCGCCGGCTGACCGACCCGGCCCCCGGCGGCTTCGGGCTCTCCCAGCGCGGCATCACCGTCTCCACGGTCGGCCTGGTCCCGGCGATCAACCGGCTCGCCGACGAGGAGCTCAGCGTCCGCCTGGCGGTGTCGCTGCACGCGCCCGACGACGAGCTGCGGGACACCCTGGTCCCGGTGAACACCCGCTGGAAGGTCGCCGAGGTGCTGGACGCGGCCTGGGACTACGCGGAGCGGTCAGGCCGACGGATCTCCATCGAGTACGCGCTGATCAAGGACATCAACGACCAGGCCTGGCGGGCCGACCTGCTGGGACGCCTGCTCAAGAACCACCGGGCGCACGTCAACCTGATCCCGCTCAACCCCACCCCCGGCTCCAAGTGGACCGCCTCGCGCCCCGAGGACGAGCGCGAGTTCGTCCGCCAGCTGAATCTGCACGGCGTCCCGGTCACCGTCCGGGACACCCGCGGCCAGGAGATCGACGGCGCGTGCGGCCAGCTCGCGGCGGCCGGCTGAGCGACGGGTCTGATTCTGGCTGCGGCTTGTGGATGGCTGGTCGCGCAGTTCCCCGCGCCCCTGAGGAGGTGCAACTGGCTCACAGCGGTTCAGTTGCAGCACCGTAGGGGCGCGGGGAACTGCGCGACCAGCCCGCTACGGTCCGCAGCCGAAGAACCGCCTAAGCAGCCAGCACCGCTGCGGTGAGCGCCGCCACCCCGGCCCCCGTCGCGGCGGCGACCAGGACGGCGGCGCCACCTCGGAGCGCGGCTGCGCGCAGCAGCATCCCGCCAGGCGCTCCTATCCGGCTGAGCGAGGCGTAGCAGCCCCGCCGGGCCCGGGCCAGCTCGACCAGCCTGGCCAGCAGCGCCCCCAGAACACAGGCGCCGAGCAGCAGCAGCTCCACCAGCAGCAGCGGGCCCGCAGGCCGCCGCCCGGGGGCGTCGCGCAGCAGGACGGTCACCACCACCGCTCCCGCGACCGCCGGCACGGCCAGCGGCGCGCCGAGCCGCCACGCCTCGGCCTGCAGCGCGCGCCCGGCGAGCAGCCGGACGGCCCGCGGGCGTCCCGACGCGAGCAGGCCGCCGACCAGGTACAGCAACGCGGGAACGGCTCCGGCGAGCCCGAGCAGGCCCAGCACACCGCCGGCCCAGGCCTCGGCTCCGGTATGCCCCCGCATGCCGAGGACGGCGATCCCCGCACCGGCCAGAGCCAGCAGCCCCACCGCCACCAGATACGGGACCGGCGGCCGTCGCACGATCCGGTCCGCGTCGTCGCCGGGCAGCAGATCGACGGACCGCACGGCGGCGCCGGCGGTCAGACCGCCCAGCAGCGGAACGACCGCGAGCAGGGCGACCGTCCCGGCTGCCGGAAACCCGGCACGGGTACCCAGGGCCGGATCGAGGCGGCCGCCGGGCAGCAGCTCCAGCCAGTGCGCACGCAGCACCATGAAGCCCAGCAGCGCCAGCACCGCGCCGAGCGCGCAGATCAGCGCGATCTCCCCGGCCAGCACCAGCCTGGTCCGCACCGGCCCGGCGCCGGCCGCGGCCAGGCCGGCGATGCGCTCCGGCCGCTGCGACGGCAGCGAGCGGGCCCAGGCGGCGCAGAGGTAGCCGACGGCGGCCAGCGCGGGCAGGCACCAGAGCAGCCGCTCGATCGCGGCCCCGGTGTCGTCGGGGCTGCTGAGCGCCCGTCCCAGCGCGCTGAGCAGCAGGGCGCCCACGGTGGCCGAGGCCGCGGCGGTGAGCAGGCAACGGCAGAGGTCCAGGAAACCGTAGCCGCGCGCTAGACGGAGGTAGGGGAACACTGCTCCACGTCCCTCCGCAGCAGCTCGGCCTGGTCTTCCCCGGTGGCCGCGGTTTCGGCGGCCGCCGCCATGGCCTGCCGCGCCCGGACGGGGGCGGCGAGACGGCCGTCCACCATGGTCGCCACCCGGTCCGCGTAGCGGGCCAGGCCGGGGTCGTGGGTGGCCAGGACCAGGGTGATCCGGTGCGACCGGGAGGCGGTGACCAGTATCCGCATGACCTGGTCCCGGGCGTCGCGGTGCAGCGGGGCGGTGGGCTCGTCGGCGAAGACCACGGCGGGGCGGTGGGCCAGCGCGCGGGCGACCGCGATCCGCTGGCGCTGGTCCTGACGCAGGGCGGCGGGCCGCTGCCTGGCGCAGTCGGCGACGTCCAGTCGCTCCAGCCACTCCGTGGCGGCGACCGTGGCGTCCTTGCGCGCCGCACCTGCGAGCAGCAGCGGCAGCGCGACGTTCTCCCGCGCGGTCAGCTCGGGGACGAGACGGGGCTCGGACCCGACATGGCCGAATCGCTCACGCCGCAGCCGCTCCCGCGCGGTGCGGCCGAGGGTGTGGACGGGGGAGCTGTTGAACCAGATCTCGCCCTCGTCGGCGGGGAGCACGCCGCTGAGGCAGTCCAGCAGGGTGCTCATCCCACAGCCGCGCGGTCCGGTGACGGCGAGGACCTCGCCCTCGCGCACGCCCAGGGAGACCCCGCGCAGTGCCGGGGTGCCGCGGATGGTGTGCACCAGCCCTCGTGCCCACAGCACGTCGTTGTCGGGCGGGGCGACGGTCACTGAGGTCCTCCTGGTCGTGATGGTGGCTCACAGACTAGAACGAGTGATCAGCTTCGGGGTTGCGCGCCGTATCGGTCGAACTGTCGTGTCGATCACTCGAACGGCAGGTGAGACGCCGCTGGGCGGCCCCGACCCTACAAGGTCGGGACCGCCCAGCGACGGAGAGCAGGACAGAAAGCGACGAACTACATCCGCTTCCACGCCTCGGTCAGCACCGTGCGCAGGATCTGCTCGATCTCGTCGAAGGTCGACTGGTCGGCGATCAGCGGCGGCGACAGCTGGATGACCGGGTCACCGCGGTCGTCGGCGCGGCAGTACAGGCCGTTCTCGAAGAGCGCCTTGGAGACGTATCCGTAGAGGATGCGCTCGCACTCGTCGTCGTTGAACGACTCCTTGGTGACCTTGTCCTTGACGAGCTCGATCCCGTAGAAGAAGCCGTTGCCGCGGACGTCGCCGACGATCGGCAGGTCGTGCAGCTTCTCCAGGGTGGCGCGGAAGGCGTCCTCGTTGGCGAGGACGTGCTTGTTGAGGCCCTCGCGCTCGAAGATGTCCAGGTTGGCCAGCGCCACCGCGGAGGAGACCGGGTGGCCGCCGAAGGTGTAGCCGTGCAGGAAGGTGTTGTCGCCCTTGTAGAACGGCTCGGCGATCCGGTCCGAGATGATCGCCGCACCGATGGGGGAGTACCCGGAGGTCATGCCCTTGGCGCAGGTGATGATGTCGGGGATGTAGTCGAACTTGTCGCAGGCGAACATCGTGCCGAGGCGGCCGAAGGCGCAGATGGTCTCGTCCGACACCAGCAGCACGTTGTACTGGTCGCAGATCTCGCGGACCCGCTGGAAGTACCCGGGCGGCGGCGGGAAGCAGCCGCCGGCGTTCTGCACCGGCTCCAGGAACACGGCCGCGACCGTCTCCGGGCCCTCGAACAGGATCTCCTGCTCGATCTGGTCGGCGCACCAGCGGCCGTAGGCCTCCGGGTCGTCGCCGTGGATCGGGGCGCGGTAGATGTTGGTGTTGACGACCTTGTGGGCGCCCGGAACCAGCGGCTCGAACGGGGCCTTCAGGGCGGGCAGGCCGGTGATGGACAGGGCGCCCTGGGGGGTGCCGTGGTAGGCCACCGCGCGGGAGATCACCTTGTACTTGGTGTGCTCACCGGTCAGCTTGAAGTACTGCTTGGCCAGCTTCCACGCGGTCTCGACGGCCTCGCCGCCACCGGTGGTGAAGAAGACCTTGTTGAGGTCGCCGGGGGCGTAGTTCGCCAGCCGCTCGGCGAGCTCGACGGCGGAGGGGTGCGCGTAGCTCCAGATCGGGAAGAAGGCCAGCTTCTCGGCCTGCTTGCGGGCGACCTCGGCGAGCTCGGCCCGGCCGTGACCCGCCTGGACCACGAACAGACCCGCCAGGCCGTCCAGGTACCGGCGACCGTTCGAGTCGTAGATGTAGGCGCCCTCGCCGCTGACGATGGTGGGCACTGGGTTGTTCTCGTACGACGACATCCGGGTGAAGTGCATCCACAGATGGTCGTAGGCGGTCTTCGAAAGGTCCTTCGCTGCCGGGTCGGCGCTCATCGGGTACCCCAGGTGTAGGTCTGTTTCCGGAGCTTCAGGTAAACGAAGCTTTCAGTTCTCCGCACGCCGGGAAGCGCGCGGATGCGCTTGTTGATCAGTTCGAGGAGGTGTTCGTCGTCCTCGCAGACCAGCTCGGCCAGCAGGTCGAACGATCCGGCGGTGACGACGACGTAGTCCACCTCGTCCATGGCGGCCAGGGCGTCCGCGACCGGTTCCATGTCGCCCTCGACGGTGATGCCGACCATCGCCTGCCGGGTGAACCCGACGGTGAGCGGGTCCGTCACCGCGACGATCTGCATCACACCTTGGTCGAGGAGCTTCTGGACCCGCTGGCGCACGGCAGCCTCGGAGAGGCCCACGGCCTTGCCGATGCTGGCGTACGGCCGACGGCCGTCCTCCTGGAGCTGCTCGATGATCGCCTTGGAGACGGAGTCGAGGGGAACGCTGCCGTTCCGTTCACGGTTGGCCACGTGCTCACCCTGCCCTATCGTGCGTCCGTTCGCAAGGGATTCCGTTGCACAAAGCCTGAAAACATACTGATTCCATTGTTGCTACGGCTCAGGTCTGCCGATAACCGCAGAGGGAGGGCTAGGCTGGTGCCGTCGACGGCATCACCAGCATCAAAGGAGCCGGAGAGCCGGAGAGCCGGATTCGAGGAGAGGTCCCCTGTGAGCGAGCTTCTGAGGCTGCGCAACTACATCAACGGCGGGTTCGCCGATGCGGCCGACGGTCGTACCACTGAGGTCGTGGATCCGACGACGGGTGCGGTGTACGCGACCGCGCCGCTGTCGGCCGCCGCGGACGTGGACGCGGCGATGGCCGCGGCGGCTGCGGCGTTCGAGGGCTGGCGGGAGACCACCCCCTCGGTGCGCCAGCTGGCCCTGCTGAGGATCGCGGACGCGGTCGAGGCCCGGGCGCAGGAGCTGGTGGCGGTCGAGTCGCGGAACACCGGCAAGCCGCTCGGGCTGACCGCCTCGGAGGAGATCCCGCCGATGGTCGACCAGATCCGGTTCTTCGCCGGCGCCGCCCGGCTGCTGGAGGGCAAGTCCGGCGGCGAGTACATGGAGGGCATGACCTCCTTCGTGCGCCGCGAGCCGGTCGGGGTGTGCGCGCAGGTCGCGCCGTGGAACTACCCGATGATGATGGCGGTGTGGAAGTTCGCCCCGGCGATCGCGGCCGGCAACACGGTGGTCCTCAAGCCCTCGGACACCACCCCCGCCTCCACCGTCCTGCTCGCCGAGATCATCGGACAGATCCTTCCCCCCGGGGTGTTCAACGTGGTGTGCGGGGACCGGGAGACCGGCCGCATGATGGTCGAGCACCCCACCCCGGCGATGGCCTCGATCACCGGATCGGTGCGGGCCGGGATCCAGGTCGCCGGGTCGGCGGCCAAGGACGTCAAGCGGGTCCACCTGGAGCTGGGCGGCAAGGCCCCGGTGGTGGTCTTCGAGGACGCCGACATCGCGGCGGCGGTCGAGGGCATCAGCGTGGCCGGCTACTTCAACGCCGGCCAGGACTGCACCGCGGCCACCCGGGTGCTGGTGCACGAGAGCGTCCACGACGAGTTCGTGTCGGCGCTGGCCAAGGCGGCGGCCGACACGAAGACCGGGCTGCCGGACGACGAGGACGTGCTGTACGGGCCGCTGAACAACGCCGGCCAGCTGGCCCAGGTGGCCGGGTTCGTCGAGCGCCTGCCCGCGCACGCGAAGGTCGAGGCCGGCGGGCACCGGGTCGGCGAGAGCGGCTACTTCTACGCCCCCACCGTGGTCTCCGGCCTGCGGCAGGACGACGAGATCATCCAGAACGAGGTCTTCGGCCCGGTGATCACCGTGCAGAAGTTCACCACCGAGGCCGAGGCGCTGGCCAACGCCAACGGCGTCCAGTACGCGCTGGCGTCCTCGGTGTGGACCAAGGACCACGCCCGGGCCATGCGGCTGGCCAAGAAGCTCGACTTCGGCTGCGTGTGGATCAACACCCACATCCCCCTGGTCGCCGAGATGCCCCACGGCGGCTTCAAGAAGTCCGGCTACGGCAAGGACCTCTCCGCCTACGGCTTCGAGGACTACACCCGCATCAAGCACGTCATGACGTCCTTGGACGGCTGACCGACAGGCGAGTATGACCTTCATCGAAGGCTGACGGCCTGCGCAGGGCCGGACCCCGTCGGGGTCCGGCCCTGCGGCACGTCCGGGGCTACCGCCGCACCGCGTCCAGCGCCAGCAGTGCGACGTGCAGCGACAGACAGGACTCCACCTGGTCCAGGTCGACCCCGAGCACCCGCTCGACCTTGTGCAGCCGGTCGTAGAACGAGGGCCGGGACAGATGGGCCGCGTCCGCTGCCGCGGACTTGTTGCGGCCCTGCTCCAGGTAGATCCGCAGCATCTGGATCAGCTGGCTCCCGTGCTCCGCGTCGTACGCCAGCAGCGGTCCCAGCTCCCGCTCCACGTACGTCTGCAGCCGGGCGTCGTCGCGCAGCAGGTGCAGCAGGCCGCGCAGCCGTACGTCGGGGAGGCGGTAGTAGGAGGCCGAGCGGGCGCCCGTGGCGGGGGCGTCGTGCAGGGCGGCGTCGGCGACCTGGGTGGCCTCGACCAGGGTGCGCCGGGCGTCGCGCACCGCGCCGACGGAGGAGCCCACGGCGATCACCGGTTCGGGCTGCTCCGCCTCCAGCACCAGCCGCCGCAGCGAGGAGGCGAAGCCCTCCAGCGCCGTGTGTTCGTCGTCGCGCGGACCCAGCGAGACCAGCAGGCCCACCGCCTCGTCGTCCAGGGCGCCGACCAGCGCGGTCAGCCGCTTCTCCCGGACGGCGGCAGCCGCCGTCTCGGTGAAGTCGCGCAGCCGAGCCTGTGCCTCCAGCGCCGCCGGGGCGCTCCCGCGGCGCTGCCGCAGCACCACCCCGACCAGTCGCCGCCCTTCCAGCGGAACGCCCAGCGCCGAGGCGCGGAGCGCCACGTCCGACACCGTCAGCGCATGCGTCAGGATTCCGGACAGCAGCGTCCGGTGCGTCTGCCGCTCCAGGCTCTCCCGGTCGCGCACCAGCAGCCGGTTCAGCGCCAGGGTGGCGGCGGCGCGCTCCAGCAGCATGGTGTGGCGGTGCGAGGCCTCCGCGGGGGCGACGTCCTCCTGCGCCGAGCTGGGCGCGCCCAGCAGGACCAGGCGCCCCCAGTCGTGCCCGCGCGCCCCGACCGCGGTGACCAGCCAGCCGGTCCGCGGATCGTGCCCGGTCCGGCCCTTCGGCCGCACCCCCCGGGAGCGTGACTCCCAGCCCGCCAGCAGCACCTGGGCGTTCTGGCCTCCGGTGTCGTACGCCAGCACCTGGTGCGACAGGTTCTCCAGCACCACCGGCGCCCCAGCCATCCGGGACACCTGCTGCACCACCTCGACCGGCTCCGCGCCCTCGACCGCCAGCTCGTTGAAGGTCTGGTGGATCTCCTCCGACGACCGCAGCTCCTCCAGCTGGGCGTTGACCACCAGTGCGTGCACGGCCTCGGTCACCGCGACGAAGCGCAGCTCGCGGCGGAGCACGATCAGCGGCAGCCCCCGTTGCTCGGCCGCATGGACCAGCGCGCGCGGCAGGTTGTCGAAGTAGCGCCGCCCGAACTCCACCACCAGGCCGGCCACCCCCACGTCGGCCAGCTCCTTGACGTACTGCGCGAGCCCGTCGCGGTGCTCCGGAAGGGCGATGCCGGTGGTCAGGATCAGCTCGCCGCCCTGCAGCACGCCCGCGACGTCCGGCAGCTCGCTGACATGCACCCAGCGCACCGGGCGCTCCAGGTGCTCCCGGCCGGCCACGACCTCCGGCAGGCCACGGGTGACCACGTCCAGGTCGAGGACGCGGGCGACGGTGGGGAACAACGGGACCTCCGAAAACGATCGTGGAATCCCTTCATAGTGTCAGCCGGAACCGACATGCGGGCAACGAGGTGTCGGATTCCACTGCGCTGGCAGGGTGTAATGCCAGTAACGATCTGCCTTGCGCACTGTTGCTTGCCGGGCCCGTCCGAACCGGGGCATCGTACGCAGAGTGGGCGCCCTGCCCTGCATGCACGCTGTCGCTGGAGGAACACATGACCCGGAACACCGTCGGCTCCCGCTTCGACGCCGGGGCCCAGTACCTGGCCGGAGCGCTGCGCGAGGGCACCGGGACGGAGACCTTCGACGTCGTCAACCCCGCCGACGGCAGTCTGGTGCAGCGGGTGCGTCTCGCCTCGGCCGCTGACGTCGACGACGCGGTGGCAGCAGCCCGCGCCGCCTTCCCCGCGTGGTCGAACGCGACGCCCGGCGCCCGCTCCGAGGCCCTCACCAGGCTCTCCGGCATCCTCGCCGAGCGCGCCGAGGACTTCGCGCAGGTCGAGAGCGCCCAGACCGGCAAGCCGATCAAGCTCTCCACCGAGTTCGACGTGCCAGGCACCGTCGACAACACCGCCTTCTTCGCCGGGGCGGCCCGCAACCTGGAGGGCAAGGCCACCGGTGAGTTCTCCGGCGACCACACCTCCTCGATCCGCCGCGAGCCCATCGGCGTGGTCGGCTCCATCTCGCCGTGGAACTACCCGCTGCAGATGGCCGCCTGGAAGATCCTCCCGGCGATCGCCGCAGGCAACACCATCGTCCTCAAGCCGGCCGAACTCACCCCGCTGACCTCGCTGATGTTCGCGCAGGCCTGCACCGACGCCGGGATCCCGGACGGCGTGGTGAACGTCATCACCGGCGCCGGCCGTACCGCCGGCGAGCACCTGGTCTCGCACCCCGGCGTCTCGATGGTCTCCTTCACCGGCTCGACCGGTGTCGGCAAGCGCGTCGGTGAGCTCGCCGTGCAGACCGTCAAGCGCACCCATCTGGAACTCGGAGGCAAGGCCCCGTTCGTGGTCTTCGACGACGCCGACCTGGACGCCGCCGTCAACGGCGCAGTCGCCGCCTCACTGATCAACACCGGCCAGGACTGCACCGCGGCGACCCGCGCCTATGTCCAGCGCCCGCTGTTCGACGCCTTCGTGGCCGGCGTCGCCGAGCTCTTCGAGCAGGTCCGCCTGGGCGACCCGTTCAACCCGCAGACCGACCTCGGCCCGCTGGTCTCCTTCCGGCAGCGCGACAGCGTCGCCGGCTTCGTCGAGCGCGCCCGCGGCTACGGCGCCACCATCGCCGCCGGCGGGTACGCCCCGGAGAAGGGCCACGACGGCACCGACCTGACCCTGGGCGCCTACTACCGCCCGACGCTGATCACCGGTGTCCCCCAGGACGCCGAGGTGGTCCAGAGCGAGATCTTCGGCCCGGTCCTGGTCGTCCTCCCGTTCGACAGCGACGAGCAGGGCCTGCAGCTCGCCAACGACACCCCGTACGGCCTGGCGGCCTCCGCCTGGACCCGCGACGTCTACCGCTCGCTGCGCGCCACCCGCGAGATCAAGGCCGGCTGCGTCTGGGTCAACGACCACATCCCCATCATCAGCGAGATGCCGCACGGCGGGTACAAGGCGTCCGGCTACGGCAAGGACATGTCGCAGTACTCCCTCGACGAGTACACACAGGTCAAGCACGTCATGCAGGACATCACCGCGGTGGCCCGCAAGGACTGGCACCGCACCATCTTCGGCGACCGCGAGCAGTAGGCCGCGGACCGTCGGACAACCCCTCCTACCGCACCCCTGAGGGTGCATCAGAGAGCAGTGAGAACCATGGATCCGGCCCATTCCCTCGCCGACGTCCAGTACACCTCCTTCTGGCTGGCCGACCCGGCCAGGCCCGAAGCCCTGCCCGCCCTGGTCGGCGACGTCTCCTGCGACCTGCTGGTCGTCGGCGGTGGCTACTCCGGCCTGTGGACCGCGCTGATCGCCAAGGAGCGCGACCCCTCCCTCGATGTCGTCCTGGTCGAGGGCCAGGAGGTCGGCTGGGCCGCCTCCGGCCGCAACGGCGGTTTCTGCGCGGCCAGCCTCACCCACGGCTTCTTCAACGGCCTGGAGCGCTGGCCCGACGAGATCGACACCCTGGAGCGCCTCGGCCGGGAGAACCTCCAGGCCATCGAGGACGCGGTCAAGCGCTACAGCATCGACTGCGACTGGGAGCGCACCGGCGAGCTGGACGTCGCCACCGAGCCCTACCAGGCGGACGAGCTGCGCGAAGGCGCCGAGCTGATGGCCGCGCACGGCCTGGAGGTCGACTTCCTCGACACCGACGCGGTCCGCGCCGAGGTCGACTCGCCCACCTTCCTCGCCGGGCTCTGGGACAAGGACGGCGTGGCGATGGTCCACCCGGCCAAGCTCGCCTGGGGCCTCAAGCGCGCCTGCCTGGAGCAGGGCGTACGGATCTTCGAGCACACCCCCGCCACCCAGCTCGCCGAAAGCGGCACCGGCATGGCCGTCCGCACCCCGTACGGACGGGTCTTCGCCGAGCACGTGGCGCTGGGCACCAATATCTTCCCCAACCTGGTGAAGCGGGTCCGGCCCTTCCTGGCCCCGGTGTACGACTTCGCGCTGATGACCGAGCCGCTGACGGAGCAGCAGCTGGACTCCATCGGCTGGAAGAACCGCCAGGGGCTGGGCGACTGCGCCAACCAGTTCCACTACTTCCGGATCTCCGCCGACAACCGCATCCTCTGGGGCGGCTACGACGCGATCTACCACTACGGCGGCAAGGTCCGCGACGAGTACGACCACCGCCCCGAGACCTACGAGAAGTTGGCCGGGCACTTCTTCACCGCGTTCCCGCAGCTCGAAGGGGTCAGATTCAGCCACGCCTGGGGCGGTGCGATCGACACCTGCAGCCGCTTCTCCGCCTTCTTCGGCACCGCCCACAAGGGGAGGGTCTCCTACGCCCTCGGCTACACCGGTCTGGGCGTCGGCGCCACCCGCTTCGGGGCCGAGGTCATGCTCGACCTGCTGACGGGTCAGGAGACCGAGCGCACCGAACTGGAGATGGTGAAGAGCAAGCCGATGCCCTTCCCGCCGGAGCCGGTGAAATGGGCCGGCATCGGCATCACCAAGTGGTCCCTGGACCGGGCCGACCACAACCAGGGCAGGCGCAACCTCTGGCTCAAGGCCATGGACGCCCTCGGCCTCGGCTTCGACAGCTGATCCTTCGACAGCTGATCCTCCGCTGCGCGGATCGCGGCGCGTACCCAATAGCGGGTACGCGCCGCTCTTCGCACCCGTACGCGCCTTTTCGCCCGGTGTTCGCTCCCACGGATTGAGGATGTTGCCGACAACCGTGTAAGAGCTGGGCCGGATGTCGCTCTCTCTGGTTACCAACGAGTCCGCTTCGGGGCCTCGTCGGCAGGACGTGGAGGGCGAGGAGCGATGGAGAGCATGGAAGAACGGGGCGCCGTCGAATGGCTGAGCGCCGCCGCCCCCGATCCGGAGGCATGCCGCTGGGAGTGGGAGCGCAGCGCCCTGGGGATCGCCCTGCTGCCGGCCGGCCGTCTGTGGGACGTGTTGATAGTGCCCGGCGAGCTGGGGCGGATCACCGTCGACGTACTGCTGCGCCTCGAAGCCGAACCGGGGCCGGTGCTCGCGGACTTCGGCGACTTCCGGGTCGGCTTCTTCGTCCCACCGGGCACCGCCGCGCGCTGGGTGGGGACCGGGGTCCGCACCGCCGGTCCCGGTACCTGGCTGGCCGTCCCCTACCCCGGCCGGGCCGGCCGTGGTCTGCGGTGGCTGGTGCCCCCCGACGGCAGCGGAACCCTCAACGACCCGGTGATGCTGGAGCTCGCGATGCACGAGGCGGCGGCGTTGCTGAGCGGGGAGTCGGACGAGGTGTAAGGGCGAATCGGATTCCTCCGACAACCTGCTGATTGAGCCGACGCCCGCGCCGCAACAGAATGTGGAGAGCGCGGCACCCGCTGGTGAGATCCCTGTGCCCCGCCCGGACTCGGAGGCAGACGTTGAGCAAGCACATCACCCACTGGATCGGCGGCAAGCAGGTCGCCACTGCGGGCAGCGCCCCGCGCCGCGGTGACATCTTCGACCCGGCGACGGGCAAGGTCACCGGCCAGGTCGACTTCGCGACCATCGCGGAGGTGGACGCCGCCGTCGGTGCCGCCGTCAAGGCCTTCGGCGACTGGCGCAACGCCTCCCTGGCCAAGCGCACCACCGTGCTCTTCAACTTCCGCGAGCTGCTGAACGCCCGCAAGGACGAGCTGGCCGCGATCATCGTCGCCGAGCACGGCAAGGTGCACTCGGACGCGCTCGGCGAGATCGCCCGCGGCCAGGAGGTCGTCGAGTACGCCTGCGGCATCCCGCAACTGCTCAAGGGTGGATTCACCGAGCAGGCCTCGACCGGGGTCGACGTCTACTCGATCCGCCAGCCCCTCGGCCCGGTCGCGATCATCTCGCCGTTCAACTTCCCGGCGATGGTCCCGATGTGGTTCTTCCCGATCGCCATCGCGGCCGCCAACACCGTGATCCTCAAGCCCTCGGAGAAGGACCCCTCCGCGGCCCAGTTCATCGCCGAGCTGTGGCAGGAGGCCGGTCTGCCCGACGGCGTCTTCAACGTCGTCCACGGCGACAAGGTCTCGGTCGACCGCCTGCTGGAGCACCCGGACGTCAAGTCCGTCTCCTTCGTCGGCTCCACCCCGATCGCCCGCTACGTGTACGAGACGGGCACCCGGTACGGCAAGCGCGTCCAGGCCCTCGGCGGCGCCAAGAACCACATGCTGGTCCTGCCCGACTCGGACCTGGACCTGGCTGCGGACTCGGCCATCAACGCCGGCTTCGGCGCGGCCGGCGAGCGCTGCATGGCGGTGTCCGTGCTGGTGGCCGTCGACCCGATCGGCGACGAGCTGGTCGAGAAGATCAAGCAGCGGATGGCCACCCTCAAGGTCGGCCCGGGCTGCAACGGCGACTCGGACATGGGCCCGCTGGTCACCGGCGTGCACCGGGACAAGGTGACCTCCTACCTGGACTCCGGCCTCGCCGACGGCGCGGAGCTCGCCGTGGACGGCCGCAAGCACCCGATCACCGGCGCGGACAAGAACGGCGCCGAGACCACGGACGGCTTCTGGCTCGGCCCGACCCTCTTCGACCACGTCAAGCCCGGCATGTCCGTCTACAACGACGAGATCTTCGGCCCGGTGCTGTCGATCGTCCGGGTCTCCTCGTACGAGGAGGGCCTGGAGCTCATCAACAGCAACCCGTACGGCAACGGCACCGCCATCTTCACCAACGACGGTGGCGCGGCTCGGCGCTTCCAGAACGAGGTCGAGGTCGGCATGGTCGGCATCAACGTGCCGATCCCGGTCCCGGTCGCCTACTACTCCTTCGGCGGCTGGAAGGCGTCCCTGTTCGGCGACAGCCACGCCTACGGCCCCGACGGCATCCACTTCTTCACCCGCAGCAAGGCCGTCACCTCCCGCTGGCTCGACCCCAGCCACGGCGGCATCAACCTCGGTTTCCCGACGAACGCCTGACAGCTCCAGCTGCACCCCGGTCGGCCTGGCAACGACGTGAGTCGTTGCCGGGCCGACCTCGATTTGACCCGATGGTGGGGCGTGGGTAGTGTTCTGCGAGTTGCCCTGCGGACAGCGGTGGCGGCAAAACCCCTGATGAGATGGTGTGGCTCTGTTTTGTCATGCCTGAATTCGGGGATGCGGCGGAATTGGCTTGTACCGAGGAATTCCGCTAGAGTTTCACTCGTCGGAACGGGCCGGAAACAACGGGCCGGGAGGACGGAAAGCAAGCCGGAAACGGTCTGCTAGGCTGGAAAACGAAGGAAGCGCCCGGAGGGCTGGTGTGAAAGCCGCTCGAAGGAAGCGTTCGTACCTTGAGAACTCAACAGCGTGCCAAAAGTCAACGCCAA